>NZ_JBRJHB010000008.1:0-128481 GCF_053628795.1 Psychroflexus sp. MBR-150 | reverse complement strand
GGAAGAGAACGAAGAAAATAAAGCTTAAAATTTTTTAAATCATATCAAAAATCCTAAGCTCAAAACTTAGGATTTTTTTTTTCACTTCAACATCTGTCTTAAAAAACTCACAGGATGCATAGCTCGTTTTGGGCTTCCATCTTTTATTTGATGACGGCAACTGGTACCATTTGCCAGAATATAAGTTTGGGGTTTAGAGTTTCTTACCGCTGGTAAAAGAATGAGTTCTCCAATTTTCATACTGATATTGTAATGTTCTTTTTCAAACCCAAAACCACCTGCCATACCACAACAGCCAGAAGGAATGATGCTTACTTTAGCATTCTTAACAATATTAATTGCATCAAAAGTGATTTTTGAATTTGAAAGTGCTTTTTGATGGCAATGGATATGAAGTTTGACTTCGCAAGATTCTTCTGAAAATTGATTTGATGAAATATGACCTCGTTGTATTTCTTGACTCAAAAATTCTTCAACCAAGAATACATTTTTAGATAATTTTTCTGCAGCTTTTATGTCATCAACCAATCTCAAATAATCATCTCTAAATCCTAAAATAGCTGAAGGTTCAATGCCGAGTAAGGGAGTTTGTTCATTTATAATATCTTTATATAAATCGATATTGTATTCTGCCAAAACTTTAGCTTGCTTTAAAAATCCTTTTGAAATCAAAGCCCTTCCGCTGGGTTTATTCTTTAAATATTTAACCTCGTAACCAAGTTGAGTTAAAAGTTCTACTGCATCTCTACCTGTTTCACTTTCTAATCGATTTGTAAATTCGTCAACAAATAAATAGATGGTTTGTATTTTAGGTGTCTTAGATTTTGATTCTACTTTATTCTTTTTTAAATAATTGAAAAAAAGTTGCTGAGAAAGTTGTGGCAAACTTCTGTTTTGATGAAACCCTAAAGGTTTTTTAAGGGTTTTTGACCAAAACTTATGTTGCACAAAATAATTATAAACACCAGCTCCAGGTTGCAACAGTTTATTGATTGAATCATTAAAGCCAATCAATTTATCTCTAATAGGTCTTTTATGGGTTTTGTAATACTGGTAAGTCCATTCTGCTTTAAAACTTGCAGCATCAACATTACTTGGGCATTCGCGTTTGCAAGCTTTACAAGAAATACATAAATCAAAAACCTCTTTAATAGCTTGATCTGATAAGGTTTTGGGATCAGTAAGATACTGTCTTAAAGCATTGGCTCTGGCTCTTGTGGTGTCTTTTTCGTTTTTTGTAGCGTGATAACTTGGACACATTCCTCCAGACGACAATTCTGTTTTTCTACAATCGCCACTGCCATTGCAATTTTCAGTGGCATGTAATAGACTTTTTTCTGCATTAAAATTCAAAAAACTCTTGTGCAAAACACCTTTGGATTGGTAACGTAATTTTTTGTCAATGCTAAAGTTGTGAGAGGTTTTGATAATTTTATCAGCATTAAAAATCTGATGAGGGTCAAAGCTAAATTTCAATTGAGTTAAAAATTTATAGCACTCTTCACCAAGCATCAATTTTATAAAATCTGAACGAACAATGCCATCGCCGTGTTCGCCGCTTAAAGAACCTTTGTAAGATTTTACAAGTATAGCAACATCGTGAGTTATGGATTTAAAATCTTCAACATCTTTTTTATCTTTTAAATTCAAAATTGGTCTGAGATGTAGCTCTCCAGCACCTGCGTGAGCATAATAAACAGGTTTTTGATTGTATTTTTTCATCAAACCTGAAAACTCTTTGATGTAAGGCTGTAAATCTTTAAGTGCTACCGCTGTATCTTCTATGCAGGCAACTGTTTTTTTGTCACCTATCATACTGCCTAATAAACCTAAACCTGCTTTTCGTAACTTAAACGCCTTTTTAATTTCTTCATCTTTAAGCACTGGAAAAGCATAACTTGATGTGTTTTGTTTTAAATCATCTAAGAGATTTGATGTTTGTTTTTCTAAGTTTTGCTTATCATTAGATCTGATTTCTAAAAATAAAATGGCTTTGGGATTAGCTGTGAGGAAAAATCTATAGTGTTTAAATTCTGAGTGATTCTTGGTGCAATCCATGATGGTATCATCCATCATTTCACAAGTAAATAAATCGTGCTGCATTGTTACAGAAACCGCCTTTAGACAATCATCAACAGAATGAAAGTGTGCAGCAATCATCGAGCTGTGTTGCGGTGGTAAAGAGTCTAATTGAATTTTAATTTCAGTAATAAAACACAAAGTCCCTTCGCTACCACAAATCAATTTTGAAAGGTTGATATAACCTGTTTGGTTATAATATTTAACTAATTCGTCAATGGCATAACCTGTATTTCTTCTGTGTATTTCAGGTTTTGGAAAGTATTTTAAAATGTGTTTTTGGTAATCTTTATCTTTTAGAAAGTTTAGTATATCTTTATAAATTTTGCCTTCAACATCATTTTGTTTTGACTTTTTTAAACAAATTTTGTAATTGAGAGGTTTAAACTCTACAGTTTTGGCATCAGATAATATACATTTTAAAGAAATGACTTTATCTCGGGTTACGCCATATTTTATAGAAGTTGTTCCAGAAGAGTTATTGCCTACCATCCCTCCTATCATACATCGATTTGATGTTGATGTGTTTGGTCCAAAAAACAACTCATGTTTTTTGATATGCATATTAAAGTCATCAAGGATCACTCCAGGTTGCAAAAGGGCTGTTTTTTGGTTGACATTGATATTTATAATTTTATTAAAATATCTACCGATATCAACAACAATATCTGAACTTATACACTGTCCAGCTAGTGAAGTACCTGCAGCACGCGAAACAAGTGATAATTTGTGATCAGTGGCATATTGAATGAGCTGTTTTAAATCTGCTTCATTTTTTGGGCAAGCTACTAATTTTGGTTTTTCCTGATAGACAGAAGCATCTGTAGAATATATGCTTCTATGCAAATTATCATCAAAGAGTTGACCTGAAAAGTTGTTTTTTAAATGTTTAAAATTCATCGCAATTTTGCTTTTCTATACCACAAAATGCCAAGTCCAAAAACAAGGATTAAAATTATACCAATGCCAATATTCAAACCTTGCCAGTACACGCCATTGGCTTGTATTTTTGTGGCATCTAAACTAGGGATATTGATTTTTTTATTTCTTAAAAGAACCAAATCTTTATCACCTAACATATAGTTTAGTGCGTTTATCAAAAACCGTTTATTGCCATAAGTTTCTCCCGTAAAACGATCAAAACCTAAGCTTAAAGGTTTTCCTCTTTGTATTTCATTTTTGGCAATATCGCCATCAGATATTATAATTTGACGAGTAAATATACCTGTATCTTTATGATTTTTATAATCAAATGGAGCAATACGGTTTTTAAAAACTGAAGTAAATTTACCTTCAAGCAAAACGGCTAAGGGGAAATTACCAACGGGATACATTTCAGGTTGGGGTTTAATATTAATTTGATCAAGACTAACTTCTCTCGGTGTTCCTTCGCTTTTTGAGAGTCTAGAGCTTTGAAGTAAAACCGTTTTTTTGATATCGTTTTTTAATGTATCAATACTATTAGCAAATTCAAATTTTACAGCATTTAAATTGCTGACAATAGGGTGTTTAATTTTAGGTTCTACAAGAGGTTCATAAAACCATGGGTAAGGATTTAGTTGTGTATTTTCGGCTTCTCCTGTTGAGAGATATATCGGTGCAGAAAATACATCATTAATGATTTCATAATTTAATCTCACACCATATCTAAAAAATAAATTTAATAAGTTTAAATCTCTAGGTAACGCAATTGCCGAACTGGATTTCTTCAAACTATCTTTTTCAATATTAACGGTTTCTGTCATCCATAACGCACTGCCACCTTGCATGATGTATTGATCTAACACATAGATTTCTTTCTCTGTGAATGGTTTAGTGGGTTTAGCTTCAATAATAGCGTCAAATGAATTTAACTGTTTTAAGACTTTGCCAGGATGCTTTTGAACAGAATCGAGAGAAAAAGGTGCTATTAAATAATAATCATTAACTTCAGTTAAAAAATCGGTTAGATATCTATCTTCTAATTCGCCTTTGCTTCTGATAACCGCAATTTTTTTACTTCGCTTTCTACTTAGTTTCAGTATTGCATCCGTAAATGCATATTCTAAGTTTTGTATTGAAGCAGTAATCATATCTTCTACACTGGCATTCAAAGTCTTGTTAAGCAAATGAACAGGCATTTGTTTATGGTTATATTTGACAATTGCCCAAGGAAAAATTATGGTTTTTGTCAATTTTCCTTTTTTCATGACACTCAGGTTTTCTGGCATCATTCCATTTTGATAAAAAGTGTTACCAACTTGCTGTGGATCATCGTTTTCTCCAACTGGATTGACAAGTTTAAATTTGATGAGAGGGTTTTTAATATTAAATTCTTCTAAAATATATTGAGTTTCGCGTTGCAGTCTTTTAAATTCTCCACTCATTTCACCTTTCAGAAACACTGTGATATTCAATGGTTTATCTATTTTATCTATATAATTAAGACTCACATCTGAAAGTGTAAAGCGTTGATCTGAAGTAAAATCGAAACGCTGATAGATATGATAAGAAATCAGGTTGAAAACTATCAACAAAAGGATATAAATGATAAAGCGTTTGAAAAATATATTCATCTTATATTTTTAAAGTTTTTAAACGCCATTGAGTGAGTATCATAAAAAACAACCACATCGACAAGAAGTAAAATATATCTCTGGTATCTAAGACGCCTCGCATCATAGATTTATAATGAAACTTTAGGCTTAAATATTCAAAAATAAAAATATCAACCCCAAAAATTCCAGAACTTGATAAGGCATAAAACCCATAGTAAACAAAAAGACATATCACTACAGCCACTATAAAAGCCACTAATTGGTTATGACTTAATGTAGAAGAAAAAATACCTATGGCTGTGTAAACCTTGATTAAAAGAAACAAACCAAAGTATGAAGCGACAATAGCACCAAAATCAATATTTTCAGGAGTTTTAGAGAGGTTGTAAATACTCAGTATATAAATCAATGTCGGTATAATTGCGATTATGCTTAAAGCCAAAGCTCCTAAATATTTTCCAAAAATTAGCTGATTGATGCTCACAGGTTTTGTAAGTAATAATTCTAAAGTGCCTTGGCGTTGTTCTTCTGAAAAACTCTTCATACAAATACCTGGAATTAAAAACAAAAACACCCACGGTACCAACTCAAAAAACAAAGTCAAATCGGCATAAGCAGCATTATAAATATTATAAGGTGTATCAAAAACCCACAAAGTTAAACCGCTAACAATTAAAAAAACTAATATGACTAAAATGCCCAAGATTGAGCTAAAAAAACTAAAGAACTCTTTTTTTAAAATTGCAAACATTTCTGTTTAATTTAATTTCACAATTGTGTTTACACTCCAAGCTTGTGGTTTTTTTGCAAACATCGCTTTGGTTTTAGGCCAAACATTTTTGAACAAATCTGAATGCCTGTATTGGTTCAAGTCGTTTTCAGATTGCCAATAACTATAGGTCATAAACCTAGATTTATCATTGATATCTTGCCATAATTCTAAATGTTCGCAACCCTCAAAATTTCGAATTTTAGTTTTATTTTCCTCAAAAAAACGTTGGAATTCTTCTATATATTTTGTTTCAAATTCTAGTTTTACAATTCGTTTAATCATCATAAAAGTTTATTGTTATAGTATCCATCATATCAAGTCCAAGCAGAGATGATGCCCCACCTGTTCGATGAGGATTGCTTTTATAAATAGCTAACTCTAAATATCCCGAAGCGTTAAATATGGCTATTTTTTTTCCTGAGTCACCTCTTTTTTGGGGTGGTAAATCAAAATTTATAGCATCGCTATAGGTTTCATAAATTTCTTTAAATTCAACATGCCTAACGCTTATAACAAATTTACGACCTTTAACTAAAGGTTCAAAGAAAGTCTTTTTAATATTAGTAATAACATTCCCAAAATTATCAATATAAACAACATGACCGATAAGCTGATTTTCAAGAGCATTAATTTGTGGTTCTATATATTTTATTTGTTTTAAAGTTTCTATTGGCTTACCAATAATTTCTAATTTACCACCTCTTAAAATATGTCCTGCTACTTTTACAAAAATATCTAAAACTGTAAAGCTGGTATCTAAAGTTTTGTGAATATTGATTTCAACTATTTTATCTGGCTTGATTTCAGAAGTGATTAAGGAAACTATACCATTGTTGGCACAAATGAAATAATGATTGTCTAAATATACGGCTATGTGTTTATTTTCTGGCGTCAATTCGGCATCAACACCTATGATATGAATACTTCCTTCTGGAAAATTATGGTAGGCATTTTTAATGATATAAGCTGCTTCTATAATATTAAACGGAGAAATTTGATGTGAAATATCTATAACAACAGTATCTTCTATTTCTGAATACAAAGCACCTTTAACAGCGGCTACGGAGTGATCTTTTAATCCAAAATCTGTAGTTAGTGTTATGATAGGCATTTAAGAATTGAAAATTTAGAATAATTGTATTGATACTTCTGAAAAACGATTCAAATATTAAAACTTATACTTTTAAAATCAAATTCAAATATACATAATTTCAATGGTCTTAAATACCCAAATTTAAAACTAAAAATCAGCTATTAATTTTCTATATAGTCTCTGATCTAATCAGTTCATTAAACATTCATTTTTTATATCACTTTACACATGATTTATAAGGTGTCTTTTTCTTTTGGTTGTCCTGTCATCATTAAATAAGATTTTAAAAAGTCATCAATTTCACCATCTAAAACCCGATCTACATTTGCGGTTTCGTGGTTAGTTCTTACGTCTTTGACCAGTTTGTATGGATGCATGACATAATTTCTAATTTGTGAACCCCATTCAATAGATTTTTTGTCTGATTCTATTTCTTTTCGTTCTGCTTGTTGTTTTTGAATTTCAATTTCATAGAGTTGAGACTTCAACATTTGCATAGCTTTTTCTCGATTTTCTAATTGCGAGCGCGTTTCTGAATTGGTAACCACAATACCTGTTGGATGATGGGTTAAAATAGCTTTAGTTTCAACTTTATTGACGTTCTGACCACCAGCTCCACTAGATCTTGCAAAATCCCAACTTATATCGGCTGGATTAATTTCAATATTGATGCTTTTGTCTATAAGTGGATAAACATACACAGAAGCAAATGAAGTATGGCGTTTGGCATTGCTATCAAATGGTGAAATTCTTACTAATCTGTGTACGCCATTTTCTCCTTTCAACCAACCAAAAGCATATTGACCTTCAATTTCTATAGTTACTGTTTTTACGCCAGCAACATCACCTTCTTGATAGTTTAATTCTTTAAGCTTATAGCCTTTTCTTTCTGCCCAACGCATATACATTCGCATAAGCATTTCAGCCCAATCACAACTTTCGGTACCGCCTGCTCCAGCAGTTATTTGCAAAACAGCTGTGAGTTTATCGCTTTCTCCAGAAAGCATATTTTTAAATTCTAAGGCTTCTAAACTAGATTTTATGTTTTGGTATTGCTTATCAATATCTTTTTCTGAAGCATCGCCATCGTTGTAAAGCTCTACTAAAACTTCAAGCTCTTCTATATTTTGTTTGATGTTGTTGTAGCCATCAACCCAAGACTTTAGCTCGTTGATTTCTTGCATTAATGATTGAGCTTCTTGTGGGTTATCCCAAAACCCTGGCGTCAGGGTTTTTTCTTCTTTGTTAGCTATTTCAATTTTTTTTTGATCTAAGTCAAAGATATTGGTTTAAGGCCGTTAGTCTTTTTTTTAAATCGCTTATTTTTTCTTGGTAAGACATATGTAGTTTTTTAACAAAAATAAGTATTAACAAGGCAAACACAAACCAAAATTTGCAATTTAAAGCTATATTTTATCACTACCACTCTATGGCCGACTTATTGTTTTCTAACAAATAATTATTGGCTTCGCTAAAGTGCTTATGACCAAACCAATAGCCTCTATTAGCACTTAAAGGCGATGGATGCCCTGAAGTCAAAACCAAATGTTTCTGTTTGTCGATTAATGTAGATTTTCTCTTTGCAAAACCGCCCCAAAGCATAAAGACTAAATTTTCATGATTTTCAGACAGTTTTGAAATTACTGTATTAGTAAAGCTTTCCCAACCTTTGTTTTGATGGCTTCCTGCTTGATGAGCTCGAACCGTCAAGGTTGCATTCAACAACAAAACCCCTTGTTTGGCCCAAGATGACAAATCACCGCTATTGGGAATCTCTTTTCCTAAATCTTGTTGTATGGATTTAAAAATATTTTCTAACGATGGTGGTTTACTTACACCATCAGGTACAGAAAAACAAAGCCCATGAGCTTGACCTGGACCATGGTAAGGATCTTGTCCTAAAATCACAACTTTCACCTTTGGAAAAGGGCATAATTCAAAAGCCTTAAAAATATCTTTACCTTTAGGGTAACAAATGTATTGTTGATATTCATCTTTAACAAACTCAACTAAATTTTGAAAATAAGGCTTTTGGAATTCATCTTTTAATATTTTTTTCCAATGGGTTTCAATATTAACCTTCATCTTTATATGTATTTTTGTAAAATTAAGAAGCTGAAAACATTTATGTCTCAAATTTCATCAAAAACCTTAGACGATCTTGAATTTAAAGAGGTTTGTTTGCAAATTAAAAATTTTTGTGTTACCGAATTAGGAAAACATAAAGCACGCAATTTAAAACCTTTTAAGACCCCAAAAAAAATTATTAATGCACTTCAAGAAGTTACAGAATATCAAGCCTCGCAATATGAAGACAAAAGCATTCCTAAACATGGTTTTGATGATATATCAACTGGACTAAAACGCCTATCTCTTGAAGGTAGCATTTTAGAAGAAGATTCTTTTATAAAATTCAAAAATATTTCAAATACCACTAATGATTTAATTGATTACTTTAAAAAATATCAGGACACTTACCCTCAACTCTATCATAAATTTTCAAAAATATATTACACCACAACAATAATAGATGAAGTAAATGCTATTATAAATCGTTTTGGCGAAATTAAAGATAACGCTAGCGAAAACTTGTCTATAATTCGACAAGAAATTCAGGTCAATAGAAGCAAAATCGGATCCAGCTTTACAAAAGCTTTAAGCCAATACCAATCTCAGGGTTACTTAGCTGATATTAAAGAAAGTTTGGTTGAAAACATTCGCACATTAGCTGTTAAAGCCATGTATAGACGAAAAGTAAATGGCAAAGTTTTAGGGCAATCAAAAACAGGTAGCATTGTTTATATCCAGCCTGAATCAACTGATATACATACCAGAAAACTATTGAGTTTGATAGCTGATGAGGCACAAGAAAAAAATAGAATTTTAAAACAACTTACCGAAAAAATAAGACCTTTTAAAAACCTGCTTAAACAATACACAGAAGTCTTGAGTGATTTAGATTTAGTTTATGCTAAAAAACGATATGCTGATGAGATAAATGGTATTATGCCTAAAATTTCAGATGAAAAATCTATGTTTTTAAAAGATGCTTATCATCCTTTGCTATTGATATCTAATCAACAAACTAATAAAAAAACTTATCCACAAGATATCAAACTAAATGACGAGCAAAAAATTGTAATCATTTCTGGTCCAAATGCTGGTGGAAAAAGTATCACACTCAAAACTGTTGGTTTACTTCAATTAATGCTTCAAAGTGGCATTTTGATTCCTGTTCACGAATACAGTCAAGTTTGCTTCTTTGATAATATTATAACCGATATTGGCGACAATCAAAGCATAGAAAACCAACTGAGCACCTACAGCTATCGGCTAAAAAATATGTGTAGGTTTCTCAAAATATGTAATGACAAAACCCTATTTCTCATCGATGAGTTTGGCACTGGAACTGACCCTGAGCTCGGCGGTGCTTTGGCTGAAACTTTTTTGGAAGTCTTTTACGAAAAAGGAGCTTATGGCATCATCACCACGCATTATGCTAACTTAAAAAAGATGGCAACCGAAACCGATGGCATAACCAACGCCAATATGATGTTTGACAGCCAAAAGTTACAACCTATATTTAAACTAAAAACAGGAGAAGCTGGCAGTTCGTTTACCTTTGAAGTGGCTCAAAAAAATGGTATTCCTTATAGCCTAATCAATCGGTCTAAGAAAAAAGTAGAACGTGGCAAATTACGCTTTGACAAAAGTATTGCCAAGCTTCAGCAAGAACGAAGAGAACTGAATCAAACCAAGACAAAATTTTCTTCAAAAGCTGAACAAGCAGACCAAGAGCAAAAACGTTTAGATGCAATAAATGAAAAATTACAAAAAAAACTTGAGCAGTTTCAAACCTTGTACGACAACAATCAAAAAATGATTAATCTCGGGCAAAAACTCAATAATATGAGTGAACGCTATTTTAGCCATAAAAATAAGAAAAAACTCATCAGTGAATTTTTATCCTTAATTGAAAAAGAAAACGCCAAACGTAAAAAATTCAACAAAAAAGAGCGTTTACAAAACAAAAGAGAAAAAGCAAAAGCTGAAAAAGAAATGCTCAAGCACATAGGTAACATTCGTGAAAAAAAGAAAAAAGAAAAACAAAAAGAAGCTCAAAAACCACCCAAACCAAAACCAAAATTGCACGTAGGTGACAGCGTAAGAATGCACGACGGTAAGGCTGTTGGAACGATAGATCGCTTTGAAAAAAACAAAGCTATTGTGAATTATGGTATCTTTACAACTTCTGTTGAACCTGATTTATTAGAACTGGTAAAATCTGCAAAATGAACAAAGACCCTGAATTACCTAAAGGAAAACACATTGTTTTATTTGATGGGGTTTGCAATTTTTGTAACAACTCCGTTCGATTTATCATAAAACACGACAAAAAGGATTTGTATCGGTTTGCCTCATTACAATCTCAACTCGGACAATCACTTACTAAATCTCGAGGTATTGATACCCAAAAAATAGATTCTATCATCCTAATTCAGCCTGGTGAAGCTTATTATATCAAATCTAATGCAGCTCTTGAAATTGCTAAAAATTTAAACTCTTTCTACCCTATTCTTTCTGTTTTTGTCTATTTACCTCGTGGGTTTAGAGATTTTTTTTACGACTTTATCGCTCACAATCGCTACAAATGGTTCGGCAAAAAAGAAACTTGCCCGATGCCCAAGCCTGAAGAACAAGACAAGTTTCTGGAAGTTTGAATTATAATATTTTGATTACCAAAAAAAAATCATCTTACTCCGCAAACTTTTTGCTCGACCCTCGAACTCAAGTTAAGTTACTAAAAATTTGAGTTCCTCACGATAAACCGATGGTGTTTTTCCAAAAAAAGCTTTAAAGAGCTTGTTGAAATGCGATAGGTTATTAAATCCACTATCGTAACAAACTTCAGAGATACTCATTTGTTTTTCGTGCAAAAGTTTAGCCGCGTGAGCAATTCGGTATTCATTGACAAATTCTGTAAATGTTTTTCGGGTTCTTTTTTTAAAATACCGACAAAAGGCAGGCACCGTCATACTGGCAATGTCGGCAATTTCCTCAAGACTGATGTTTTGGGTGTAATGTTCTTTGACATAATTAAATATCATATTGATTTTTTCGCTTTCTTTAGTAGAAGTTTCTAAAGTAAACTCTTCAACATTGAGAATGGTATAATTTTCAGCTTCATCCATAGCTTTAAAAACTTTGAACAAGGCCACAATGCGTTCAAAATAATTCATATCATTCATATCTTCTATCATCTGACCGATGTTGCGTTTTGACTCGCCGTGAAACACTAAACCTCTTTTTGCACGCTCTAAAAGTCCCGACATAAAAGACATTTCAGGAATGTCAAAAAATGCTTGACTTAGTAAATCTGGCGACATTTGCAACACGGTTTCCCGCTTATTGTTAGTCAATTTGTCCGTTAAACCACAGTGTGGCAAATTAGAACCAATAAATATTAAATCGCCATTTCTATAATAAGAAATGTGACTTCCTATTTGCCTTCGACCTGTACCGCCATTGACATATACAATTTCCAATTCAGGATGATAATGCCAAAAAGGTTTGACGTTTTCTACGTGCTTTGAAAATTGCCTATAAACTATTGAACTTCCAAAAGGAGATTCTATTTTTTCAAATTCTGGTTTAATCAAACTCATACTATATTAACTTTATGTGATGCTAAATTAATATAAATATTGAAATATGACATAAAATAATAATATATTAATTTTAAATAAATGTTAAATAGCTAAAAATGTTAATATAGCATCAATAATGGTTATTTTTGATGAAGCTAAAAGCTAATTCTGCCCCTATATTTGTATTGTAATTTAAAAACAAATGTTATGAAAACTATGAAACAATTAATTACAGCCGTTGCAATTTTACTTTCTGTTCAAGTATTTGCGATTTCTGACATTCAGATTAGAACTAATGGTAATTCTGAAGTGATTATCGAAGCTAACAAAACAACAGGCGAAGAAAGCATCAGAATTTTTGACGAAAAAGGGACAATGTTATTCTTTGAAAAAATTAATAAAGATAAATATGTAAGGACCCTTAAGCTTTCTACACTTCCTAATGGTAAGTATTTTGTAGAATATGAAAACGACAGTAAAATCAATACTGCCGTGATTTTGAAGAAAGGAGATGACATAATAGTTACTTCTAATTTTAATCAAGTAAGCTTTAAGCCAATGATTAATCAAAACGGTGACTATTTAAGTGTAGGTCTCACAAATCCACAACTTAAAAACGTAAGCATGAGCATTACAGACGAAAAAGGTTTTGAGCTAACAGAAATTAAAACCAAAAATGAAATGTTTGTGAAAAAAACTTTCAACACTGCAAGATTGCCAAAAGGTGATTATAGTGTTCAAGTGAAATGTGGTAAAGAATCATTCACAAAATTGATAAGCATTCAATAGTAATTGTGTTAGGTTTAGTTTTGAAAGAGCTGCTCAAATTGGGCAGCTTTTTTTTATGTATAAGGGTCAACGTCAATATTTAAACGCACACTTCTAAATTTTGATATTGTATCATAACGCTCAATGCCTTTAAGCAAATAAGCTTTGGTTTTGCTCAAAGATTGTTCAGGCGGTATTTTTATGATAATATGTTTGATATATTGATTGCGTATTCTTGCTATACCAGGAAATTCAGGCCCTAAAACATGCTTATTGAAGATTTGTTTTAAATAAACCGCCAACCAGTCAGCTGCTTCGTTGAGACGATTGTAATCTTTTGATTTGAAAGTCAATTTTATCATCCTGTAATATGGTGGATAATGAAAATCAAAGCGCTGTTCCATTTCCTGCTTGTAGAGATTGGCGTAGTTTTCAGAAATCACATCTTGAATCACACGGTGTTGAGGTTGAAAGGTTTGAATCAAAACTTCGCCTTGTTCTTTAGTTCGTCCAGCACGTCCAGCCACTTGGGTTAGCAATTGATAACTTTTTTCGAAGGCTCTAAAATTCGGGAAGTTAAACAACCCATCAGCATGCATCACAGCTACCAAATCTACGTGTCTAAAATCCAACCCTTTGGTTAGCATTTGCGTACCGATGAGAATATCAATTTCTAAATTTTCAAATCCTGCAATCAATTTTTCAAAGTCGTATTTACCTCTTGTGGTGTCCAAATCCATCCGTTTGATTTTGGCTTTTGGGAACAAATCTTTGGCTTCGTGCTCAATTTGTTCTGTGCCAAATCCCATGGCTGTAATATCTTGACTTCCACAGGACAAACATTTGTTTTGAACCGCCATTCTATAACCACAATAGTGACATCTTAAAGTGTTATTGGCTTTGTGAAGCGTCAAACTCACATCACAATGCGGACACTGTGGCGAATGACCGCAAGTCAAGCACTCGATGACTGGTGAATAACCTCTGCGGTTTTGAAAAACAATAACTTGTTTTCCTCGGCTTAGAGTCTCTTTTATGCGTTCTACAAGCTCATCAGAAAAATGACCTTTCATTTTTTTTCGCTTGTATTTGTCTTTTAAATCAATGGTTTTAATCACTGGCGGTTTGACGTCGCCAAAGCGTTTGTTGAGCTCAACATATTTGAATTTTCCTGTGTTGACATTGTAAAAACTCTCTAAACTTGGTGTTGCAGAACCCATTAAAACTTTAGCCTGATGAATTTGACCTAAAACTACAGCGGTGTCTCGTGCGTGATATCGCGGTGATGGATCAAATTGTTTATAGCTATTTTCATGAGATTCATCAACTATAATCAATTTTAAATCTTGAAATGGTAGAAAAATAGAAGAACGCGTCCCAACTATGATTTGACCTGAATCTGCACTTAAAACGTGTTTATAAATCTCTACGCGTTCGTTGGTTGAATATTTACTGTGATAGACCAAAACCTGCTTACCAAATTGATTTTTAATGCGTTGTATGAGTTGAGTGGTTAAAGCGATTTCTGGTAGCAAATACAAAATTTGTTGTTGTTGTTTTAAAAGTTCTTCTATCAGTTTGAGATAAATTTCTGTTTTGCCTGATGAAGTTACACCTTTAAACAACACCACATCACCTGTTTTGAAATGTGATTTTATGGCTTGATATACTTTTTCTTGTGCTGATGACAAAGAAAGTTTATTAGCCACAGTGTTTTGGTTATTTTTGATACGATCTTCTTGAACGCTATATTCTTCTAAAACAGCTTTATCAATTAGAGCTTTTAAAACGGAATCACTGACATCAATTTGAGATTTAAAATCTTTTTTAGAAAGCGGTTTATTAGATTTAGCGTTTAATTTAAAATAGTGTAAAACCACTTCTTTTTGTTTTTCTGCTCTTCCTAAATCATCTAACAATTGTTTTAAATTTTCTGAAGACTTGTACTTTTCGGCTATTCTGATATAGGTTTTGAGTTTTGGCTTGTATTGACGTTTTACACGACGGTCTATGTGAATTAAATTTTGACTTATCAATTGATTAACAACTTTTAAGCCTGAAGTCTTTCCTAAAATTTTTTGAGCATCACTCATTTTGATTTGCGTCTGCTTTTCGATAGCATCTATAAGTAGAAATTCATCATCAGACAAATCCTGTTCTAAATAATTAACCTCTTCGTTGAGCTGAAGCAAAGTCTCACTTTGTATCAACAAAGCACTTGGTAAACAAGCTTTTAATATCAGACCAAAAGACGATAAGTAATAATTTTTAACCCATTTGAACAGTTTCAGTTGGTTGATTGTTATAATAGGGAAATGATCTAAAACTTCTTTTACAGGTTTTGCTTCATAATGCAAAGGTTTGTTAGTGTGAATATTTACAACAACAGCAGTATGGAGCTTATTTTTACCCAAAGGAACAGCAACTCTAGAACCAATTTGGCACTGTTGATGAATCTGCTCACTAAGACTATAGGTGAGTAAATTTTGAATGTTTAAAGGTAAAATTACATCAGCATAGTAGCTCATATCATTACTTAAAAGGTCTTTTTATGTGTTATTTCAATATTAGCTTCTTTACTGCTTTTGAGTTTTGAGTTTTTAAACTGACAAAATAAATCCCTGAGCTTAAATCACTTAAATCAATTCTGAATTGGTTAACAGAAGGATTAACTTCAAAAGTTTTTAAACTTCTACCGTTTAAATCAAATACTTCAAGGTTTAGATCTTGGTTTAAGCTTTGATTTAGGCTAATGTTTACTTGACCTTGACTCGGGTTTGGAAATATTTTAAAATCAGAAATCACGTTATCATCAACAGATAATGTTTCTTCATAGCACAATTCAACACCAAAACTATCTATACTACCGCCATCACCTGAAAACATATCATTAACTGTTAAAATCCAATCCCCATTGATGTTTTCACCAACAAATGATGATAGCTTTTCTTCGGCTTTAATCGAACCTATTAAAGCGGGTGGCAAAAGATCGTTGCAAGTTTGAGCAAGACCTTTATCATCAAAAATTACATCAACATCATCTAAGTCGTCACAAGGTTGGTCTAAAAGCGTAATTGTAGTTCCATCAGGACTAGTTAGAGTAACCTCAATATCAGCCAACCAAGTATGAGTGAGTTCAAAAGTTACATTAACGTCTTCAATAAATTTGGTAGGAGAAACACCTGAAATATTAACTACAGATTGAACGCTATTAGGACCAGAACTTATTATAGTAACAGGAGTGTCTGTTGAAGTGGTCAAGGGCAAACATTCTAAAGTTTTAGTTGTAAAAGAACTTGTAGCAAAATTGCCTGTCACACAATTATTGATAGGATTTACCCTCCAAAAATAAGTCTGATTAGCTTCTAATTCAGGAGCTTCAACCTGTGAATCTTGAGTTATCATACTAAAAAGTAAACTATCAAAATTTGAAGTCGATGAAAGCTGAACCTCATAAGTATTAGCTTCTGGAATAGAATTCCAATCTAAAACAGGTGATAAAACACTAAGTTGATTATTATTTGGACTATTTATTGTCAAATTAGGTAAAGATGTTGCTGACTCTATTGTGAGATTTAAGTCAAAACTAAATGTTTCAATTCCAGAATATGCTGTAACTGAAAAAGGATAATCACCTGGTGAAACTGAAGCCAAATTATCAATGCTTAAAGTAGATGTTCCTTCATTATTGATTGTTGATGGCGACAATGATGCCGATAAACTTGATGGTAAACCACTGACGATTAAATTAATATTTCCAGTGAAAGAACTAATAGAGTTTACATCTAAATCAAAAATAGCTGTTTGATCTGCACAAAATGTAAGGTTAGGCGAGTCAGTTTGAATAGCAAATTGAGACTCAGCTATTCCTGTTACAATGAGAGAATAGTCTTGTGAAAGATTTTGTAAAGTCCCTTTATGTGATATTTCTATGGTATATTGACCTATTGCATCGTCTATTTCAATTTTTTCAACGTTATCAACAATATTATTGCCTGTAGTAGCTGGAGAATCTGGAGATGCCACATCAAGCGTCCAAGGAAAATACTGAGTTGAACCATCTGGAGCTGTGATTTTGATATCTAAATCATTAACTAATTTTGGAATCGTACTGTCAACAACAAGCAAATCAGAAACTGTACCAGCGGGATCTGTCCATGCTATTGTTGCTACTAATGGTTGATTGATGCCCACAGCATCTACGGTTTTAGTGTAAGTATCTCCTTGATTGAGTGTATTTTCTTCAATTATACTGGTAAAATTTTTATTGGTAATCACATCCGCTGATGCTCCTGTATCCATCAAACCCCAGCCAAATTTATAATCAGGTCCAGGAGCATCACCTGCTTCTCTTGCTGTATGTAAAACTATAGCTTTCATTGAAGCTGCATTTAAAAAACTGCCATACACATTGTTATAGTGCTGATGCAGTAAACCTAAACTTCCACTAACACTAGGCGTTGCCATAGATGTTCCTGAAAAAAAAGCATAACTGCTGTCGGTATTTGCTACGCAAGAGAAAGTATTTGTTCCTTTAGCCGATATATCAGGTTTAATTCTACCATCATCAGTTGGTCCCCAACTACTCGTGCTAGACATGACTACACTTGAAGCATCAACGTAGTTGTTAACTTCCAAGACATTTGCAACTGAAAGAATGTTTTTAGCTAAATTTTTACCACTGATTAAATCAAATCCATTTTTTGATGGATTATAAGGTCCGCCTTGAGATGGTGGAACGTTTCTGCTATTACCTGCAGCAAAAACAGGCAAATAATTTGGTGCATTAAAAACCAATTGATCAATATCTGCTGTTGAAGAAATG
Organism: Psychroflexus sp. MBR-150; assembly: GCF_053628795.1. Classification (NCBI taxonomy): domain Bacteria; kingdom Pseudomonadati; phylum Bacteroidota; class Flavobacteriia; order Flavobacteriales; family Flavobacteriaceae; genus Psychroflexus; species Psychroflexus sp. MBR-150. The sequence continues at coordinate 110,759 of NZ_JBRJHB010000008.1, read as the reverse complement.
TAAGCTCCAAATAATGTTTCGGGTATTGATGCTGGATTTATACCATAAGAATGATTAGAGACTAACATGCCGTTCGCAGCTTCGTTAGTCATTTCAGATAAATCATTATCAAAATCATAGGCAGTTAAGTTAGCAGCAAAAGACATTCCTTTTGCACTTGGATTTACACCAGATGCAATCATAGTACCAGAAACATGTGTGGCATGGCTGCTTAAGCTACTAGGGTTGTCAATCTGAACAACTCTACCAACTAGTTCTTGATGAGAATCTCTTACTGCTCCACCGTCCCACATCCCAAAATTGATACCGCTTCCGTCAAGTGAAAGTCCTTTTATGCCACCAGCATAAACTTGATTTGTATTAATAGTAATCGCCGCACCAGCATTGTAAGTTGTTGTGTAAATTAAAGTCCCATCATCCAAAACCCGTTGTAAAATTGATACACCACCATTTTTTTCAGGTATAACTATAGGAATGTTATTCTCTTGAGCATATTTAATAGCTTTACGCTTTTCAGTTTTATAATAATCAGAAAAAAATTGAGACAAGGTTTTTAATTGCTCAATATTATAATCAGCAGTGATTTTTTTTCTCTGTTCTATGGATTGAGCGAAATTGTTTTGGGTAAAAACAATTAAAATTAACAAGACACAAAAGCTATTCCTACGCAACATAAAATTTCTTTTTTTATAAATGTGATGTAAAACTAATCAATTTAGCAATATTTAAAATATATTTGTTTTTTTTAAAAAAGTTAAAAATATGAATTTCATCGTATCTAGTCATTATATGTCTCAAAAACTTCAAGTTTTGGGTGGTATTATCAACAATTCAAATACTTTAGCCATTCTTGACAATTTTTTGTTTGAGCTTGACCATAATATTCTAAAAGTATCTGCTTCAGACCTTGAAACAACCATTTCAGTAGTATTAAACGTTGAATCTGAGTCTAAAATTGATTTTGCGGTTCCTGCAAAAATATTATTAGATACTTTACAAACATTTCCAGAACAACCCTTAAACTTCAAAGTTCAAGAAAATAATACAGTTGAAATTAGATATCAAGGTGGTAAATTTGGGCTGGCTTATGTCAAACCAGATGACTTTCCAAATGATGTGGAAGTTGAAGATGCTATCACTTCAACAATAATAGCTGACACCTTAGCAACAGCAATCAATAGAACCATTTTTGCAACTGGAAACGATAGTTTAAGACCTGTGATGAACGGTGTTTTTTTTCAGTTTTTAGAAAATGATGCGAGATTTGTAGGAACTGACGCCCATAAACTGGTCAAATATACCAGAAGCGATATTCAAAGTGAAAAAGAAGCTGAGTTTATTATGCCCAAAAAACCACTTAATCTTTTAAAATCAATACTAAGTGGTAGCGAAGAAGATGTTCATATTGAATACAATGAAACTAATGCCAAATTTTCTTTTGAAGATTTTGAACTTAACTGTCGATTGATTGATGGTAAATATCCAAATTACGAAGCGGTTATTCCTTATGAAAACCCAAATAAACTTATCATAGACCGCAATCAATTTTTAAATACTGTGAAACGTATTTCTATTTTTGCTAATAAAACTACACATCAAATCAAACTAAAACTAAATGGTGCTGAATTAAAAATATCTGCTCAAGATGTTGATTATTCAAATTCGGGCGAAGAACGTCTTGATTGTCAGTATAATGGAGATGACATGGAAATCGGTTTCAATTCACGCTTTTTAATTGAAATGCTTAGTAATCTCACTTCACAAGAAGTGCAATTGGCCATGAGTATGCCAAACAGAGCTGGAATTCTTACACCTGTGGATGGTCTTGAAGATGGCGAAGAAGTCACCATGTTGGTTATGCCCGTGATGTTAGGCAATTAGTTTCTCAACAATTTCAACTACGTTAATTTTTATTGAAATCAAAGGCTTTCTATCAAAAGCTTTAATTCGCTTAGTTTATCTTTGCAAATATGTTTAGAAGATTTGCTAAAATTTCTCTTATTGCTATCTACCTTGTCATTATAGCAGGTGCTGTAGTTAGAATGACAGGAAGCGGTATGGGTTGCCCAGATTGGCCTAAATGTTTTGGATATTACATCCCTCCTACTGAACGGGAACAACTTGAGTGGAAACCACAACACAACTATTTTAAAGGACAAGTCATTATCGTCAATGAAAGCTTAAAAGTGGCAAAAAACAAGTTTTCTTCAAATCAAAATTTTAATCAAAATAATTGGAACAACTACAACAAACACGACTATGCCAAATTTAATGTTTGGCATACTTGGATAGAATATATTAATCGACTTTTTGGGGCTTTGTCGGGTGTTTTTGTATTACTGATGTTTATCAGCTCTTTTTGGTTGCGAAAATCAAAACCGAAACTCATTTTGTGGTCTTTTATCACTTTAGTCTTGTTGTTGTTTCAAGCTTGGCTCGGTGCTACTGTAGTGTATTCTAATTTGCTCCCTGCAAGAATAACCATTCATATGATAGTAGCTTTAACAATAGTTGCGTTGCTTTTGTATATCATTCATATTTCTAAATCTGAAAATGATCAAATTAAAACCAGTTCTAACTTTAAATTTCTTGTCATTTTTAGTTTGATTTTATCATTAATACAAATTGGTTTAGGCACTCAAGTCCGCCAATTTGTTGATGAAACCGTTAAATCTGTAGGATACGAACAAAAAGAATTGTGGTTAAACAATCCTGATATAAAATTCTACATTCATCGCACGTTTTCAATTGTAGTCTTGTTGGTCAATGTGTTGATTTGGTTTATGAATAGAAAATATAGTTACAATTTAGACAAACTTACCAATGGTTTATTAACTGTTATTGGTATTGAAATTTTAACAGGTATATTGATGTATTATTTTGACTTTCCTTTTCTAACGCAACCCTTTCATTTGGTCATTGCAACGTTGATGTTTAGTTTACAATTTTATATCTTCGTTAAAATACATAAAAACTCAAAAAAAATTCAAACGATATGATTTATAAATTTAGAGTTACGCTTGATGTTTTAGACGATGTTTTTAGAGATATCGCTATTAGAAAGACCGATACGTTTGAAGACTTGCATTTTGCAATTATTCAAGCTTTTGGTTTTGAAGGTCAAGAAATCGCTTCGTTTTACAAAGCTGATGAAGATTGGAATCAAGGCGAAGAAATTGCTTTAGAAGATATGAGTGAAGGTCAAGCCAATCTTAAAATGATGAGCGAAACCCATTTAGAAGATATTTTATCTGAAAAGCAAACCAAATTGATTTACGTTTACGATTTTTTAAATATGTGGACGTTTTATGTGGAATTAGCAGACATCACCGAACCCGAATCAAGTCGAAATTATCCTGATTTGCTGTTTGCACAAGGGCAATTGCCTGAAAATCCACCTGAAAAAAAGTTTGAAGCCGATTTGTTTGATCAATTTAGCGATGAATTTAGCGATGAGCTTGAAAACGATGATTTAGACCTCGACAATTTTGACGATTTAGATTTTGATGAACGTTGGAATTAAGATGAATTAAGCATTTTGAATTCTAAATTTTGAAAAATATAAATTTAGTTTCATAAATATCAATGCATCAGCGATAAAAAAACAGTCACCAGTTCATAAATTAATACACTGTTAATCAGTATATTCTATTTATCACTTTCTTTGCTTTCTCAACAATAGCTTTGGCATTCAAACCATATTTTTCCATCAATTGTGCTGGTGTGCCACTTTCGCCAAACGTATCTTGAGTAGCGACAAATTCTTGTGGCGTTGGCTGATGTTGTGCCAAAGTTCGAGCAACACTTTCGCCCAGACCGCCGAGAAAATTATGCTCTTCAGCTGTTACAATACATCCTGTTTTTTTAGTAGAAGTCACAATAGCCTCTTCATCTAAAGGCTTGATGGTGTGAATGTTGATTACTTCAGCAGAAATACCTTGCTCATTGAGTGTTTTTGCCGCTTCTAAAGCTTCCCAAACCAAATGCCCAGTTGCAACAATTGTAACGTCTTTGCCATCTTGTAATTTTACCGCTTTCCCAATTTCAAAAGATTGATTTTCAGGCGTAAAATTAGCCACTTTTGGACGTCCAAACCGCAAATAAACTGGTCCTTGATGTTCTGCTATGGCAATGGTAGCGGCTTTAGTTTGGTTGAAATCACATGTATTAATCACCGTCATACCAGGCAACATTTTCATCAAGCCAAGATCTTCCAGAATTTGATGAGTAGCTCCATCTTCTCCAAGAGTTAAGCCCGCATGTGAAGCACATATTTTTACATTTTTACCTGAATAGGCAATGCTTTGACGGATTTGGTCATAAACACGACCTGTTGAAAAGTTGGCAAATGTTCCTGTGAATGGAATTTTACCACCAATAGTCATTCCTGCGGCAATCCCCATCATATTGGCTTCAGCGATTCCGATTTGAAAAAAACGTTCGGGATGTTGGTCTTTAAAAGCATTCATTTTTAATGAGCCTGTTAAGTCAGCACAAAGTGCTACAACATTGGGATTGCTGTTACCTAATTCTTCTAAACCGGCACCAAAGCCAGACCGTGTGTCTATACTTCCTGTATTTTTGTATGTTTTCATAGGCCTATCCAAACCCTTCCTAAGGAAAGGCTATTTAATTTTTTTATTAATATTTATTTTTAACATCGTAAATTTGTTTTGCAACATTTCTTTCTCTTATAGAAAGATTTAGGATGGGCTTTTAATAATCTCCCAAAGTTTCAGGATTTTGATTTAACCCAATTTCTAATTGCTCATCGTTTGGGGCTTTACCATGCCAAGCATGCGTATGCATCATAAAATCGACACCATTGCCCATAATGGTTTTTAATAAAATCACAACAGGTTGTCCTTGACCAGTTTTTGATTTAGCTTCTGCCAAAATGTTTCGAACGGCGTTGATATCATTGCCTTTGTCTTCTTCTAAAACCAACCAGCCAAAGGCTTCAAATTTTGCCTTTAAATCACCCATAGGCAAAACATCATCCGTAGAACCGTCAATTTGTTGACCGTTATAATCTACTGTTGCAATAAGATTATCTACCATATTTCCAGCTGCATACATCATAGCTTCCCAATTTTGACCTTCTTGCAATTCGCCATCACCGTGAAGTGAATAAACCAAATGCTTGTCTTTATTTAATTTTTTAGCTAAAGCGGCTCCAATGGCAACAGACATGCCTTGACCAAGTGAACCAGAAGCAATTCTCACACCAGGCAAACCTTCATGCGTTGTTGGGTGACCTTGCAATCTGGAATTAATGTGTCTAAAAGTATTGAGCTCTTCAATAGGAAAATAACCACAACGTGCTAAAACACTGTAATAAACAGGAGAAATATGCCCGTTAGAAAGGAAAAACAAATCTTCGTCTTTTCCATTCATATCAAACTCATCCTTAGTGTCTAAAACTTCTTTAAATAGCACAGAAAAAAATTCAGTACAACCTAAAGAACCACCTGGATGACCAGAATTGACTTTATGGACTTGTCTTAAAATATCGCGTCTCACTTGAGTGACGAAATCTTGTAAATTTGATGATGTTGTCATCTTTAAATGATTTTTGACAAAAATAAACTATTAAAACCGCAACAAAAATCTTTTTTAAAGCAGTTATTAACGAACTTATTAAAATTTGCTGTTGATTAGAATGAAATAATAAACTTTGTTTAAAATGCCAATGAGATAAGTATATTTGCAGCGTTTAAATTTATTTCATGACATTTGATATTCAATCTAAAGATCAAAACTCTAAGGCTCGAACAGGCGTTATTACTACCGATCACGGAAAAATTAGCACTCCAATTTTTATGCCCGTCGGAACCATTGCCACTGTAAAATCGGTTCACCAAAGAGAATTGCTCAACGACATCAAAGCTGACATCATTCTTGGCAATACTTATCATCTTTATTTAAGACCAGAAACCGATATTTTGCAAAAAGCAGGTGGCTTGCATAAATTTATGAATTGGCCTAAAAATATATTGACAGATAGTGGTGGTTATCAGGTCTATTCACTCTCTGAACGCCGAAAAATTACCGAAGAAGGAGTAAAATTCAAATCACATATCGATGGTTCAATGCATTGGTTTTCACCTGAAAATGTTATGGATACACAACGCTTAATCGGAGCTGACATTATGATGGCTTTTGACGAATGTCCACCTTATCCAACTGATTATCAATATGCCAAACGCTCTATGCATATGACACATCGTTGGTTAGAAAGGTGTATAAAAAGATTTGATGAAACCGAAGATCTATATGGTCATCAACAGCATTTATTTCCTATATTACAAGGAAGCACCTACAAAGATTTAAGACAAGAATCTGCAAAATACATCGCTGATAAAGATATGCCAGGCAATGCAATTGGCGGATTGTCTGTGGGTGAACCCAATGAAAAAATGTATGAAATAACTGATATGGTTACTGACATATTACCAAAAGAAAAACCACGATATCTTATGGGTGTTGGCACGCCAATTGATTTGCTTGAAAACATTGCTCTTGGTATAGATATGTTTGATTGTGTTATGCCTACACGAAACGCTAGAAACGGAATGATTTTTACAAGTGAAGGAAGTATCAATATCAAAAATTTAAAGTGGAGAGACGATTTTTCTCCCCTTGATAAAGACGGTACAACTTGGGTTGACCACGAATACAGCAAAGCTTATGTCAGACATTTATTTACAGTAAATGAGCTTTTGGCTAAACAAATTTGCAGTATTCACAATTTAGGCTTTTATTTGAAGTTAGTTAGACAAGCAGCTCAACATATTGAAGCAGGAAGTTTTATTTCTTGGAAGACTAAAATGATAGATCAATTGCAAAATAGATTATAGTGAAAATTTTAGATTGGTATATATTAAAACGCTATTTGATAAGCTTTGTGATTATGCTTATCATGTTTGTGCCAATTGGCATTATTATTAATCTTTCAGAAAAAATAGATAATCTCAAACAACGCAATGCACCATTAGATGAGATTTTATATTTTTATGTCAACTTTGTGATTCATTTTGCCAATTTATTATTTCCCATACTTCTCTTTTTGTCGGTAATTTGGTTTACGTCAAAATTGGCAAACAATTCTGAAATTATAGCATTTTTGAGTTCTGGCGTTTCTTTTATGCGGTTTTTAAGACCCTATTTTGTTGGAGCGACTATAGTCTTTTTCATTGCATTAAGTTTTAGTATGTATATTTATCCTAATTCAAGTGAAGATTATAACACATTTTATTATAAATATTTTTCTAATGATAATTCTATAAGAGACACCAAAAATATCTATCGTCAAATTAATGACAACGAATATATTTATGCTTCAAGTTATAGTCCACAAAATCAAACGGCTTATAACTTTACCTTAGAGCATTTTGAAGGTGAACGTATGACTTTTAAAATAACGACCAATCAAATCAAGTTTAATAAAGATTCTTTAAATTACACTTTAAAACCTTACATTAAAAGAACAATAACAGAACGCGAAGACTATATCACAAAAAAAGCATCATTTGATACCATTTTACCTTTTGAGCTTGATGAACTAACACCAACCGTTTATGCCGCAGAAACCAAAAACTACTTTGAGCTATTAGATTTTATTGAAGAAGAAAAACAACGTGGTTCACCTTATATAAAACTGTATATGATTGATTTATATAGGCGTTGGAGTGTTCCTGTCTCAACATTTATTCTTACCATAATTGCTGTAGCAGTATCATCTATCAAAAAACGTGGCGGAATGGGAATCAATTTAGCCATAGGGATTGTCGTTGCATTTTCATATGTATTCTTGGATAAAGTTTTTGGTGTGTTTGCAGAAAAATCAAGTTTTCCTCCAGTTATAGCCGTTTGGGCATCTAATGTCATCTTTGCTATTTTAGCCATAATTTTACTACAAAAAGCAAAACGTTAGTTTTTTAGTTTTGACGCTTTTAATTTAAAACTTGTCTTTATATTTGTTTAAAATTAGTTATGGAATTTAACCCAAAACAAGATAAAATAGCAGTCGTTGTAAAATCGTTTACGCTCAAGCGTAAGTCTGAATTCTTTTTGGAGAGATTCAGTGAACCTTATATTGTTTCAATGGCTATTGATGAGCACGGTGCTTATGAGACCTCAATAGATTTTAATATTTTGTCCTTTCCTAATGTCAAAAAAGGAGACACAGTAAGCTTTGATGGTCAAGGACATTTGATCTATGGACCAAAAAATCCTGGGCAATTTTTAGCCTATTCTGTTTTGTTTATGGAAAGTGATAAAGATGTCAGAGATTTTGGACAGCTTATGGAAGATATCTTAAAATCAGAAGCTATTAATCTTGGTGCTAAAGCCTTATTAAAAGCAGCTCCAACTTATTCAACCGCCATAAATCTACTGCAAAATTTGACAGAGTTAATTGCCAAACAACTTCAAAAAAACAAAGATGATGAGCTGTTTAGAAGAAACGGAACGCTTTTAAGAGATGTTAAACCGCCTTATGATATTTTGAGAAGTTACGATAGTGAAAACGATTTTATAAAAACCAAAACTTCTGTGATACCACTTGATGTTTCTAATAAATTAGGCTCACAAACTAAAGCTTTACAACTATAAAAATAATTTTTTAAATGGAATATTTAGATTTTGAATTACCTATAAAAGAACTCCAAGAAAAATATGACCAAGCTTGCAAAATTGGTGTAGATAGCGATGTTGATGTTTCTGATACTTGCAAACAAATAGAGAAAAAACTCAACCAAACTAAAAAAGATATTTACAAAAATCTTAATGCTTGGCAAAGAGTGCAACTCTCAAGACATCCTAATCGCCCTTATACTTTAGATTATATCAATAATATCTGTAAAGAGTCTTTTTTAGAATTGCACGGCGATAGAAATTTTGGTGACGACAAAGCTATGATTGGAGGCTTAGGAAAAATTAAAGACCAAAGTTTTATGTTTATAGGTCAACAAAAAGGCTATAATACCAAAACAAGACAATATCGAAATTTTGGAATGGCTAACCCAGAAGGCTATAGAAAAGCTTTGAGATTAATGAAAAAAGCAGAAAAATTCAGCATCCCTGTGGTATGTTTTGTTGATACACCTGGTGCATTTCCTGGTCTTGAAGCTGAAGAGCGTGGTCAAGGTGAAGCTATTGCCAGAAACATATACGAAATGACACAACTTCAAGTTCCTATAATTGTGATTATTATTGGCGAAGGAGCCAGTGGTGGTGCTTTAGGCATCGGTGTTGGCGATCGGGTGCTTATGCTTGAAAACACTTGGTATTCTGTGATTTCTCCAGAATCTTGCTCTTCTATCTTATGGCGAAGTTGGGAATACAAAGAAACCGCCGCAGAAGCTTTAAAACTGACTGCAAACGATATGAAATCGCTGAAGCTGATTGACAAAATAGTTAAAGAACCTCTTGGTGGTGCTCATAGCGATAAAGAAAATACCTTTAAAACTGTCAGTAAAACTATTTTAGAAACATTTGAAGAACTTAAAAACTTATCACCAGAAGAATTGGTTGAAAAACGCATTGAAAAATACGTTGGAATGGGTGAATTTAAAGAACGCTAATTCTTTATTCTTCACAACCAATTATTTAATGGTTTTTGAGTTTGAACAAATCAGGTTATCAACAATTTTTAATGATTTATCAACAGGCTATTGTTGATGAAATGTTGATGACGAATTTCACTTAAATATGGATTGGTCTTAACAATTTGTTTACATTCGCCATATGGAAAACCAAAAGTCATTTAGCAATAAAAATACAAAGAAAGGCAATGTCATCAGTTTACAAAAAGGCAAAATACCGCCACAAGCTGTTGATTTAGAAGAAGTTGTATTAGGTGCGATGTTGATTGACAAAAAAGGTGTTGATGAAGTTATTGATATTTTAAAACCTGAAGCCTTTTATAAAGAAAGTCACCAGCACATTTTTTCTGCCATCAAAACTTTGTTTGAAGAAGGTCAACCTATTGACTTATTAACGGTTTCCAGCCATCTAAAGAAAGATAAAAAACTTGAATCTATAGGCGGTGATTTTTACCTGATTCAGTTGACCCAAAAAGTATCATCTTCCGCCCATATTGAATACCATTCTCGCATTGTTCTTCAAAAATTTATTCAGCGTAGTTTAATTCAGATTTCAAATGAAATTATAGAAGAAGCTTATGACGAATCTACTGATGTATTTGATTTATTAGATAATGCCGAATCTAAACTTTATGAAGTAACCCAAGGCAATATCAACAAGTCTTCTGAAACCGCCCAAAGTCTTGTTATTCAAGCAAAAAAACGCATTGAAGAAATCGCCAATCAAAAAGGATTAAGTGGCATTCCTTCAGGTTTTGATGAATTAGATGAGCTCACTTCTGGTTGGCAACCCAGTGATTTAATTATTGTTGCAGCTCGTCCTGGTATGGGTAAAACAGCCTTGACGCTTTCTATGGCAAGAAATATTACCGTAGAGCAAAATATTCCTGTAGCTTTTTTCTCTCTTGAAATGTCTGCTGTGCAATTGATAACACGATTAATTTCATCAGAAACGCAACTTTCTTCAGAAAAATTAAGAACTGGAAAGCTTGAAAAATACGAATGGGAACAGCTCAATGTCAAAGTCAAAGCCTTAGAAAAAGCACCGCTTTTTATTGACGACACACCATCTCTTTCTATATTTGACTTGCGGGCTAAAGCGAGGCGATTATCTTCTCAACATGGTATCCAGCTTATTGTTGTTGATTATTTACAACTGATGACCAGCGGTTCGAGCAATAAAGCAGGAAATCGTGAACAAGAAATTTCAAGCATTTCAAGAAATTTAAAAGCTTTAGCCAAAGAACTCAATGTACCTGTCATAGCTCTTTCGCAATTATCTCGTGCAGTAGAAACCCGAGGCGGTACCAAAAGACCTTTGCTTAGTGATTTGAGAGAATCTGGTGCTATTGAACAAGATGCCGATATTGTTTCATTTATCTACAGACCTGAATATTACGGTATAGAAGAATGGGACGACGAAATCGCATCACCAACCAAAAATGAAGCTGAATTTATTGTAGCTAAACATCGTAACGGCGGTTTAGATAATATAAAACTCAAGTTTATAGGAAAATTTGGTCGATTTGAAAACATCAATATGGAAACCATAACAGAGGTCAATTCTAAGATTAATGATGATGATGATTTTCCCAAACCTTCACAATTTGATAATTTTGACAATCCTGAAGACGATTTTCCTTATTAGCTATACTTTTAGACACACTTAAGAGAATTTTACTAGTATATTAAGACCATTGCTTTAAAATTCCATTAAATTTGTTTTAAACATGTCATTAATGTCTATAAAAAAAATAGGTTTAATTCTCATTTTCACTTTAATCAGCTTAAATGTGAAAGCATCTTTTGTGCTCATTCCTATGGATGCAGAATCTCAAGACAATCATCTCAAGGCTTACGGCATCACTTATTGGGTTTTAAGCAATGGTCAAAAAGCACAATGGTTGCTCAACTACAGAGGTGGCTCTTTTTTGATACCCGACTCTGAACGACTTCGAAAAGAATGTAGCATTCGCGGTGTGAGTTATGAAGTGATTAGTAATGCAGAAGCAGAAACGATTTTAGCTAAAATTGATAGTCCAAGTCAAAATCAAGAATCGGTATTGTTAGAAAAAGCACCAAAAATTGCAGTTTACACGCCAAGTGGCAAAAAACCATGGGATGATGCCGTGACCTTAGTTTTAACTTATGCAGAAATTCCTTATCAAACGGTTTATGATAAGGAAGTTTTAGATGATGAACTTTTGCTTTATGATTGGCTACATTTGCATCACGAAGATTTTACTGGGCAATACGGTAAATTTTACAGAGCATATCGTGCGGCACCTTGGTATATTGAAGAAAAGAAAGAAGCCGAAGAATTAGCTAAATCTTTAGGTTATGATAAAGTTTCTCAAGAAAAATTAGCGGTAGCCAAAAAAATTAGAGATTATGTCATTGGTGGCGGATTTATGTTTGCCATGTGCAGTGCTACAGATAGTTTTGATATAGCCCTATCAGCTGAAGGCGTAGATATATGCGAATCTATGTTTGATGGCGACCCAAGTGAGCCAGGATATCAAAATAAAATTGACTATCAAAAAACCTTTGCTTTTAAAAATTATACCTTAGAAAAAAACCCCATGGTTTATGAGTTTTCAAGTATTGATATGACGAGAAAACGACGTGTACCAAAAGAACAAGACTATTTTACTCTGATGGATTTTTCAGCCAAATGGGATCCTATACCAACGATGCTCTGCCAAAACCATACCGCTATTGTGAAAGGTTTTATGGGGCAAACCACAGCTTTTGATGCTTCACAAGTTAAATCAAATGTGTTGGTTTTAGGCGAAACCAAACTCAACGGAGAAGCCAAATATATTCACGGGATTAAAGGCAAAGGCTTTTTTACATTCTACGGAGGTCACGATCCTGAAGACTACCAACACCGCGTTGGCGACCCTAAGACAGAATTAGAATTGCATCCAAATTCTCCTGGTTACAGATTAATTTTAAATAATATTTTATTTCCAGCTGCTGAGAAAAAGAAGCATAAAACTTAGTCAAAAAGTTTCTTCTTTCGCAATTCAAAATTCTGACCAAGATAGACTTTTCTGACCATTTCATCTTCAGCCAATTCTTCGGGTTTACCGTGTTTTAAGATGCCTCCTTGAAACATCAAATAAGTTCTATCAGTAATGGCAAGAGTTTCTTGAACATTGTGGTCAGTAATTAAAATCCCGATATTGCGATGTTTAAGTTGAGCCACAATTTTTTGAATATCTTCAACTGCAATAGGGTCAACACCAGCAAAGGGTTCGTCGAGTAAGATAAAATTTGGGTCTGTTGCCAATGCTCGAGCAATTTCTGTTCGTCGTCGTTCTCCACCAGACAATAAGTCGCCACGGTTTTTTCTGATGTGCGTTAAGCCAAACTCTTCAAGGAGTTTTTCAGTTTTTTCGTTGCGTTCTTTTTTGTTGAGTTTTTTTAATTCTAAGACACTTTTAATATTGTCTTCTACGCTGAGTTTTCTAAACACAGAAGCTTCTTGGGCTAAATAGCCAATACCGTTTTGAGCTCTTTTATACATAGGAAATTTGGTGATATTTTGACCTTCAAGAAATATTTGACCGCTATTGGGTTTTATGATACCAACTATCATATAAAACGTCGTGGTTTTTCCTGCTCCATTAGGTCCGAGTAAACCAACAATTTCACCTTGATTAACTTCAAGAGACACTTCCTTTACAACGCGTTTGCCACTGTAGGTTTTAATAAGTTTTTCTGCACGAAGTTTTATTGTTTTAGATTCTGTCATCAATTGGAAATTTTATCTTGCTTTACAAATATAAATAATTCAACAACAGCAATAAGAATCATCATATAGGCGATTAACTCAACACTTTCTTCCGAAGCACGTTCTACACTGTACAAATAATTATTTCCCATAATGCTGTCCCAATTAGATGGTTTACCATAAAGTCGAGTAAAAACATGAAGATTAGCAAGCGAAATCAACAGTATTCCAAAACCAAGAGTGTTGCTGAGTGATTTCATTTGATTTGCAAAAGATTTAAAATTTTTAATAAGAATAATCAGCATAATCACACCTAATATCACAACAAAAGGAAACCAACCTAAACTTGGAAATTGAGCATCAAACCAAGCGTCAAATTCACGAATTAAATGCAAGCTTATAAACAAACTTAAAACAGCCATAAAAACTTTATATTTTGAAGTATAAGCTAAGGATATAAAGCCAATTAAAACAGTGATGAACAATATACTTTCCTGAGCAAATTCAATGGCATTCGATTCGTTGGATTGCCCTATTGAAAAATCTGCTTCAATAGGTAGTGTGCACAAAAAAAATAATGCGGCATACGCCACCAGTCTGATAAAAGCTTTGATTAATGATTTCATAATTTATTGATTTTGATATTTTTCTTCAATGGCTTCCCAAAATTCGTGAGCTCTTCTTAGATGAGGAATAACAATTGTTCCGCCAACCAAGGTACCGATGCTTAGAGCTTCCATTACTTGGCTACGACTCCAACCTGATTTGTAGGAAGATTCTAAATGATATTTTACGCAGTCGTCACATCTCAACACTAATGAGGCGACTAATCCTAAGAGTTCTTTAGTTTTTTTGTCTAAACTTCCTTCAGCAAATGAATTTGTATCTAAATTAAAAATTCGTTTGATGACTTTGTTATTCTCTTTGATGAGCTTGTTATTCATTTTTGCCCTATAGGCTTCAAATTCGTCAACTTTATCTATCATTTTATCTCTTTTTTAAGTTCTTTTTTATAAATAAATTTTGTAATTATAATACTAATTTCATACAAAACTACAACAGGTATAGAGACAATAAATTGACTAGCAATGTCTGGTGGCGTAATGATAGCTGAAACTATTAATATAAGTACCAAAGCATATTTTCTATTTGTTTTTAAAAAATCGGGGGTTACCAAGCCCCATTTGGCTAAAAAATAAATAATTATAGGTAGTTCAAACATAAGTCCCGAAGCTAAAGCCGATGTTTTTACTAATCCGATATAACTATCTAAATCAAAGTCGTTAAAAACTTCTGAACTTACTTGATAACTTCCTAAAAAGCGAATAGATAAAGGAGAAATGACATAATAACCAAATAAAACCCCTAAGAAAAACAAAAACGAAGTAATAAATATAAACCATTTGGCACTTTGCTTTTCTTTGGTGTATAGACCTGGAGAAATGAAAGACCAAAGTTGATAAATAATATAAGGAAATGCCACAATAAAACCCGCCGTTATTGATGTCCACATATGTGCACTAAATTGTGCAGCTACTTTTCTACTTTGTATTCTAAAAGGTAATTCTTCAAAACAAAAACTTTGGTCTAAGGCTAATTTTTTTGAGAGGTTGCACAAAATTTCATAAGTAGGAAAAGTAGAATGTTTAGGTCCTAATAAAATAACATCAAAAATAAAACCTTTAAACATAAAAGCAACAATAGCACAAATCACAACTGCTAATAATGCTCTTATGATATGCCATCTTAAGTCTTCAAGATGGTCTAAAAAAGACATCTCATTTTTATTTATTGATTTTGCCATTAAATAATGCCTTCTTTAATTAAATTGTGTAAATGTACAATGCCTTTATATTCACCGTTTTGTTCTGCAATAAGTTGTGTGATATTGTTGTTTTCTAAAACCTCAAGAGCATCTATAGCCATTGCATCATTTTTAATTGTTTTAGGGTTTTGACTCATAATGTCTTCAGCTTTCAAGTGTTTTATATCATCATGATCAGCAAGCATACGCCTTAAATCTCCATCAGTAATAATGCCAACGATTTTTCCTTTATCCAATACAGGCGTTACACCAAGCATATTTTTAGAAATTTCAATGATTACATCTTTCATCAGCGTATCAGGTTGTACTTGTGGTTTTAGATTATCTTCTGTAATATCGCTCACTCTGAGATATAAAGCTTTACCCAAAGCACCACCAGGATGATATTTTGCAAAATCTTTTTTTGAGAAACCTTTAAGCATAACTAAAGTTACCGCTAAAGCATCACCCATCACCAATTGAGCAGTTGTGCTTGTAGTCGGTGCTAAATTGTTGGGGCAAGCTTCTTGTTTTACAGGAGTGAGTAGAGTATAATCAGAATGTTGTGCTAGATAAGAATTTGAATTTCCAGTTAAGCCTATTAATTTATTTTTAAAATTTTTAATTAAAGGAACAAGCACTTTTATCTCTGGCGTGTTACCACTTTTTGAAATGCAAATCACAATATCATTTTTTAAAATAGTCCCTAAGTCACCGTGAATAGCATCAGCAGCATGCATAAAAACAGCGGGCGTGCCAGTTGAGTTCATTGTAGCAACAATCTTTTGTGCAATGATGGCACTCTTGCCAATACCAGTAATAACAACACGTCCTTTAGATTTTATTATAAGCTTGACAACTTCTTCAAAGTCCTTATCAATATAATGGTTTAAGTTATCAATAGCTTCTGCCTGCATTTTGATGCTGTCGGTTGCGAAATTTTTTATTTGAGAAAAATCCATAATTTTATAATTGACTTGCAGACTTTAAAATATTGCGTATATTTAGGTTTGCAAATGTAAGTAAAACAAAAATAAATTGGAGTCAAAAGAATTACATCAACAATTAAAAAAAATATTTGGTTTTTCAGAATTTAAAGGTCTTCAAGAAGGCGTTATAAAAAGCATACTAAACAATCAAAACACATTTGTTATTATGCCTACAGGTGGTGGCAAATCTCTGTGCTATCAATTGCCAGCACTAATCTCTGAAGGCACAGCTATAGTGATATCACCGTTGATAGCCTTGATGAAAAATCAAGTCGATACCTTGAGAAGTCTTTCTGAAAACGAAAGCGTTGCTCATGTATTAAATTCATCTTTGAATAAAACACAAATCCGGCAAGTCAAACAAGATATTTCTGATGGACATACTAAATTGCTATATGTCGCACCTGAGTCTTTAACCAAAGATGAATATGTCGATTTTTTGAAAACTCAAAAAATTTCATTCTTAGCAATTGATGAAGCTCATTGTATTTCGGAATGGGGTCATGATTTTAGACCAGAATACAGAAATATCAAGAAAATATTAAATCGTATTGGTGATGATATAACTATCATAGGTTTAACGGCAACTGCAACACCAAAAGTTCAAGAAGATATTCTTAAAAACTTAAGAATGACAGATGCCAATGTGTTTAAAGCATCGTTTAATAGACCAAATCTATATTATGAAATCAGACACAAAACCGCAAATGTCGATAGCGATATCATTAAATTTGTCAAACAAAATGAAGGTAAAAGTGGAATAATATATTGTTTAAGCCGAAAACGTGTCAGTCAATTGGCTCAAACTTTGCAAGTCAATGGCGTGAAAGCTGTACCTTATCATGCTGGACTTGACGCCAAAACACGATCTAAACACCAAGATATGTTTCTAATGGAAGACATTGATGTGGTTGTTGCCACTATTGCGTTTGGTATGGGTATTGATAAGCCTGATGTGCGTTTTGTGATTCACAACGATATTCCTAAAAGTATAGAAAGTTATTATCAAGAAACGGGTCGTGCTGGTCGTGATGGCGGCGAAGGTCATTGTTTAGCATACTACAGTTATAAAGACATTGAAAAGCTTGAAAAATTTATGAGCAATAAGCCTTTAGCCGAGCAAGAAATAGGCTATGCTTTACTTCAAGATGTCGTTGCTTTTGCAGAATCACCCATATCTAGGCGTAAGTTTATTTTGCACTATTTTGGAGAAGAATTTGATAATGAAACAGGTGAAGGCGGTGATATGGATGATAATGTAAGATATCCTAAAAAAACGATTGAAGCTAAAGACGAAGTTGCCTTGTTAATTAAAACCGTCAAAGAAACAGGACAGCTTTATAAAATGAAAGAATTAGTGAATATACTATCAGGCGAATCAAACGCTCTCATTAAATCTCACAAAACTGATGAAACTGATATATTTGGTCAAGGGAAAGACAAATCAAAAGAATTTTGGAAAGCATTGATTAGGCAAGTGCTTGTTAATGGCTACTTACATAAAGAAATTGAAAGTTACGGCGTTATCAAATTAACAGAAAAAGGCGAAGCATTCTTAAAGCAACCAGAGTCATTTATGATGGCTGAAGACCACGATTATTCTGATGACAAATCTGCAGTAAATACCAACATTAGTGGTGGAAGTGACCCAAAATTGCTCAAAATGCTCAAAGATTTACGAAAAAAAGTGGCCAAGCAAAAAGATGTTCCACCATTTGTGATTTTTCAAGATCCATCTTTAGAGGACATGGCTTTAAAATATCCTATCAATCTGGAAGAACTGAGTTATATACATGGTGTAGGTGAAAGTAAAGCCAGAAAATTTGGACGAAAATTTATAGACTTAATCCAAAGATATGTTGAAGATAATGACATTATAAGACCCGATGATTTGGTGGTTAAATCTACTGGAGCCAATAGTGCTAACAAACTTTATATCATTCAAAATGTAGATCGCAAACTACCATTAGTCGATATTGCAAGTTCAAAAGGCATGGAAATGAATGAGTTGATTAAAGAGATGGAAGCCATTGTCTATAGCGGTACTAAACTTAACATATCTTACTGGATTGATGAAATACTTGATGAAGATCAACAAGAAGAAATCCATGAATATTTCTTAGAAGCCGAAACCGATAGTATTAATGATGCTATTGAAGAATTTGATGGTGAATATGAAGAAGATGAAATGAGATTATACAGAATTAAATTTATAAGTGAGGTTGCTAATTAAAACTATAAAACCAACTCTGTAATCACTAAAAACATTAAAATTCTATATTATACCATTTTGAATGAAATAATATTCGATATCATATCTATAACATCTTTAATAACTATTGTTTTAAATTTGATATAAAAATTATGCCTGACAAAAAACCAGATCAAGTTGTTTATAATGAAGAAAAAGATAAATACGATGCTGGTTTATTACCTTATGCCACCAATGCCTCAGCTCCAAAAATCACATCAAATGATTTGACAGGTTGGAAAAAAACCAATATTCATAAAGCTAACCATCAAATCAAAACGAAATATGACAAACTCAAATCGGCTTATGAAGATTTGATGCAACAATATGAATACAATAAGCTAATTTACAACGCAGAGTTCAGTTTTGAACCTATTGTAGGTCAAGTTTATCATCTTTATGTCAAAGACAATAATCAAAGTTTTTTATCTATCATCCAACCCGACGAATGTTCGTTTAAACATAAAGGAAGCTTTAAACTCAACGACGATAAAGTCTGGGAACGGGTTGATAATTGATTTAAAAAAAAAAAAATTATTTCATCGTTTCTAAAATCTTAACCACATCATCTTCGGTAGTGTCAGGATTGATAAAACAAAACCTTGAAACAGTTTGGCTTTGTGCATTGATTGTCCATTTAGTTGGTGTTACGAGTGCAAAGCCTTTTTTTTGATTGGTATAAGTCCAGTTTTTATAATCTTCGTCTGACCAATTTTTTCGTTCAAACAAGACACAAGACAAACCTGGTGGTCTTACCAAATTGACATGAGACATATCATCAATTGTTTTGGCTGCAAATTGAGCCAACTCTAAACCTCTTTCGATAGCTGCTTGATATCGTTTTGTGCCATGAGTGGCTAATGAAAACCAAAGTGGCAAACCACGAAGTCTTCGCGTCAACTGAATTTGATAGTCAGCAGGATTAAAACCTTGAGCGCCTTCATCTTTAAAAATATCAAGATAGGCACCTTTTTGAGAATGTGCATTTTTAGCGTGTTCTAAGTTTTTATAAATTACAGCTCCACAATCATAAGGTGAAAACAACCACTTATGAGGATCAATAGTGATACTGTCTGCTTTTTCTATCCCATTAAACAAATGACGAACAGACGATGCCGCCAAAGCTCCACCACCATATGCCGCATCGACGTGAAACCATAAATTTTCTTTTTCGCAAACCTCAGCAATGGTATCGAGTTCATCTATAATTCCTGCATTGGTTGTACCTCCAGTTGCAATAACTGCAAATAAACGTTTGCGATCTATTTGACTTAAACTCTTAATTTTTTTATTTAACAAATCACCTGAAAGTCTGCCGTCTTCATCGTCATCAACTATGATGATATCAGCGTCTATAACATTAGCCATAGATTTAATGGAAGAATGTGCTCCTGATGATGTAATCAGCAGTGCTTTATAAGCTTTGTTATTCTCGTTTAAACTTCTCCAATATTCTCGAGCAGCAATCATAGCAGATAGATTAGCAGCAGTACCACCACTTGTAAAAACGCCAAAAGATGTATCGGGCAAACCCGTAAGTGAAACTAACCATTTCATAGCTTGATTTTCGCAATAAATACCGCCTGCACCAGTCATCCAATATGCACCATGGATGCTTGAAGCCGAGGTGACCAAATCAAATAAAATAGCGGCCCGAGTTGGTGCTGCTGGCACAAAAGCCAAATGCCTTGGATGATCGACTGGAACTGTAGCTTTGACCAAAATATCTTTAAACAATTGAAAAGCTTTTTCTCCACCAATACCATCTTCGGTAATGGTCTTACCGACAAGTTTGTCGAGCAGTTCTTCTTTTTTGGGTGAGCCTAATTCGGGATTGGTATTTGATATTCTATTAACGGCATATTTCATGATATCAAGCGTCATTTCAACTAAATCGATATCTACCGCATGCATACTTTTCATTATAGATTATTTTAGAATTGCAAATTTAGCCATACTTCTAAGAAAAAGGATGTCAGATTAAGATTTACTTTACCTATGAAAGTTATAATTTGATAAAAATAGAAAGACTTTATCATAATGACAAAGTCTTTTCGCCTAATCCGTTATTTCTAAAAGTTAATTGCTAATTGCAATAACCTGAATTACTGATCAATAGAGCCGAGAACTCGTTTTGAAAAGGCGTTGGCTGCATCTTTTTCAGACATTCCACTTTGAACAAGTTTGTCCATTTCAATAGCACCAGCAATATTGGTAATCAACTCGCCTACAACATCCATTTCTTCTTCTTTAACAGAACGGTGTTCTGTAAACGATTCTAAGACATCCATAGTATGCTGGAGTTTTTCAACAGAGTTGTTTTTCTGTAAATGTTTAATTATTGGTAACTTCATTGACTAAGTCTTTTAAAGATTCAAATTTATTGGTCTGCACTTGATTGACAAATTTACCATGCTTAAATGTTGCAAATGTTGGTAAATTATTGACATTAGCAAGCTTTCTTGATTCTGGAAATTTTTCAGCATCAACTAAAATGAATGGAATGTCTTCATTTTCTGAGGCTAATTTTTTAAATTTCGGCTTCATCAATCTGCAGTTTCCACACCAAGTTGCAGCGTATTGAACAACAACAGTTTCATTGTCATTTAATTCTTCTGCAAGATTATCTTGTTCTAATTCTTTATACATAATTTTTTGATTTTTTAAAAATACAAGTCAGAAACTGAATCCTGACTTGTATTCAGATTTACTAAAATTCTTAGTTTTTAGATAAGTATGAAGCCGTACCTTCTCTACTGGGCTTCATAGCTTCTTTACCTTCTTCCCAGTTGGCTGGGCAAACTTCTCCGTGTTTTTGAACGTGTGTATAAGCATCAATCATTCTTAAAAATTCTGATACGTTACGTCCAAGTGGCATGTGGTTCACGCCTTCGTGAAAAACGGTGCCTTCTTCATCAATAAGGTATGTCGCTCTGTATGCAACATTGTCGCCATCTACAGTAACATCGCCTGTTTCTTCGTCATAACGCTCATTGGTGATATCCAAAATACCTAAACGGCTGCTTAAATTTCTGTTAGAATCAGCAAGAATAGGATAAGACACGCCTTCTATTCCGCCGTCATCTTTTGAGGTGTTTAGCCAAGCAAAATGAACTTCAGCTGTGTCACATGATGCACCGATTACGATAGTGTTTCTTTTTTCAAATTCTGGCAATGCTTCTTGAAAAGCATGTAATTCTGTAGGACATACATAAGTAAAGTCCTTTGGATACCAAAATAAGACTACTTTTTTGTTGTTTTTAACGGCTTCTTCAAGCACATTAATTTCAATAGTGTCGCCAAGATCATTCATGGCTTTTACTTTTAAATCTGGGATTTTTTTTCCTACGATTGACATAATTATTAGGTTTTTAAGGTTAATATTCTGATACAAAAATAAGCGATTAACTCAGCTTATTTGTAAAATTCAAGTTGTCTTTTTTTATATTGTTATAAACAAAAACTATCATTTAATTTTATTATAATAGATTTAAGTTATTTTACTTATGCTTTGGTTAAAATCATCAATAATATCTTCTACATTTTCAATACCACAAGACAGTCTTAAGACTTGATTATTAATGCCTTGTGCTTGTCTTTCTTCGTCTGACAGCAAGCTATGAGAGGTTTTGGCAGGTGATAAAATTGTGGTTTCAACACCGCCAAGACTTAAAACATCTTTCACGAGTTTAAGTTCTTTTAAAAATGCAGTGGTTGAAATTTCTTTGATAAGCTTAAAAGATAACATTCCGCCAAATCCTGACATTTGAGATTGAGCTAAATCAAATTGAGAATGCGTTTCTAAACCTGGATAAAACACCTGCTCTATCCAATCACGATGATATAGAAAGTTGGCTAATTCAGTCGCATTTTTGTTTTGCTGCTGAATCCTTAAGTTTAAAGTTTTCATACTGCGCTCAAGTAGCCATGTAGTTTGGTCTGAAAGGCTTCCGCCAAAGTTTCGTGCTTTGTGCAAAATCGGTTCAATCAAAGTCTTTGAGGTTGCCACAGCTCCAGCGGTAATATCACTATGACCACCGAGATATTTAGTTGCAGAATGCACAACGATATCAATTCCAAAATCAATTGGTGTTTGGTTAATAGGCGTAGCAAATGTATTATCTGCCATCGTTATCAAATTGTGTGCTTTTGCTATTTGAGCAATCTTTTTTAAATCAACCAACTCCATTAAAGGATTGGATGGAGTTTCAAGATAAATCAATTTTGTATTGGGTTGGATTAATGCTTCAACTGCTTTTTCATCATTCAAATCCACAAAATCATATTTCACACTATAATTTTCTAATTCTTTTTTGATAAAATTACGCGTGCCACCATAAATTTGATTTTGAACAATCACGTGATCTCCTGACTTTAAAACACTCAGCATCGCCGAACTAATCGCTGCCATTCCGCTGCCAAAAATCAAACCCAATTCCGCATGTTCAAGTCTCGCTATTTTTTTAGCTAAGTTAGCCTGATTTGGCGTGTTAAAATAACGTGGATAAGCTGAATCTTCTTGACCTTGATAAGCATAAGCTGTTGCTGGATAAATCGGCGAAATTGCACCTTTATAGGTTTGGTCTTCAACATCGCCTTCGTGAACACAAATAGTGTTTAAGCCTTGATTAGTTTTCATTTATCATTAGATTTATTTGTAGTAAATTTAGTGTGTTTTTAACTCAACAAAAAATGTCAACCTCATAATGATTTAAGATTAACAATAATTTATATCTTTAGCCTTATGAAAACACATTTTACGCATATTAAAAACCTACTTCAAATAAGAAAACCTAATGATAATTTGACTTCAGGTAAAGCTATGTCTTATTTGCCACAACTCGAAAATGCTTATCTGAGTATTGAAAATGAACACATCACTGATTATGGATTGATGTCTGAGTTTAAAGCTAACAAATCTGACAGATGCATCGATGTTTCAGGACAAATCATTCTTCCGACTTGGGTAGATTCTCATACGCATTTGGTTTATGCTGGCACCCGAGAAAGCGAATTTAAAGATCGCATTCAAGGTTTAAGTTATCAAGAAATTGCCAATAAAGGTGGTGGCATTCTCAATTCGGCAAACAAACTTCAAAACACATCAGAAGAAGATTTGTTTCAACAGGCTTTTGCACGTTTGCAAAACTTGATAAAGCTCGGAACAGGAGCCATTGAAATCAAAAGTGGTTATGGTTTAACACACGATGCTGAAATCAAGATGCTGAAAGTGATTCAAAAGTTAAAACGCCACTCGCCTATTCCAATCAAGGTAACTTATCTTGCGGCTCACGCTTTGCCTTTAGAATTTAAAGACAATAAAACAGCTTATATAGATGGCATTATCCATAAAACACTACCAGAAGTCGCCAAGCAGAATTTAGCCGATTATGTAGATGTGTTTTGCGAAAAAGGCTATTTTGATTTAGTTGACACAGAAAGAATTCTCAAAGCGGCAAAAGAATTTGGACTCCAAGCCAAAATTCACGTCAATCAATTTAATGCTTTTGGCGGCGTACAAAAAGCGGTAGAATTTGACGCTTTGAGCGTTGATCATTTAGAAGAATTAACCAAAGACGACATTAAAGCTCTACAAAACTCTCAAACTTTGCCAGTAGCCTTGCCAGGTTGTTCCTTTTTTCTCGGTATTCCTTACACGCCTGCGAGACAAATCATTGATAGTGATTTGCCTTTGGCTCTGGCTAGCGATTTTAATCCTGGAAGTGCACCGAGTGGCAATATGAATTTTGTAGTGGCTTTGGCTTGTATCAAAATGAATATGCTACCTGAAGAAGCCATCAATGCAGCCACATTAAACGCGGCAGCAGCGGTAGAAATGTCTGCATCTTTAGGCAGTATTACTATCGGAAAAAAAGCCAATTTCATCATCACAAAACCCATCAACAGTTATAATTTTATACCTTATTCATTTGGAGAAAACCATATTGAACAAGTTTGGATTAACGGTCAAAAAATTTGATTATGAATAGATTAAGATATTTAGATAAATCGCAAATTGAAACATATGTCAAACCTCGTCACGGCGAAACCAAATTGGGTGAACATTTAGAACTTTTAGAAGACATCAATGATTTAGAAAACCAAACACAAGACTATGTTATTTTAGGCTTGCCTGAAGATATTGGGGTTAGAGCCAATCACGGTAAAGCTGGTGCATCAAAAACTTGGACTGCTTTTTTAGAATCGTTTTTAAACATTCAACACAATCGGTTTAATTCTGCTGAAAACGTCGTGATTTTAGGTCATTTGAATTTTGAAGACTTATTAGATCAAGCTGATCAATTAGATCCAAATCACAATGATTATCACGTGTTTTTAAGCGATTTAGTCGAGCAAATTGACGAGCAAGTTTACGAAGTAGTTAAACAAATTATATCTTTTGGAAAAACACCTATTGTTATTGGCGGAGGACACAACAACGCTTATGGAATCATTAAAGCCTGTTCGTATAATGAAGAAAATCCCATAAATGTATTAAATATTGATGCTCATACCGATTTGAGACATTGCAAACATCGGCATTCGGGTAATGGATTTTCGTATGCGATTCAGAATGGCTTTTTAGATAAATATTACATCTTTGGACTCCACAAAAATTACACACCCGAGTATATTTTTGAATATATTGATAAAAAACACCAAATTGATTATTGTTGTTTTGACCAACTCTTGCATCTCAATGAATTAGAAAAATTGTCAAAACTCAAAGCGGGTTGTAACTTTTTGATGAATAATTTTGGGTTAGAAATTGATTGTGATAGCATTCAAAATTTCAATTCAAGTGCAAAAACGCCAAGCGGATTTAGTATTGATGAAATCAGAAATATGATAAAAATGCTAAAAACTGATCCCTTAAAATATATCCACATTTGTGAGGCAATACCATCTTCAACAACTGGAAAAGCCTTGAGCTATTTTGTTTCAGATTTGATAAGAAATATTGACTAAATGTTTTTAAAATTCACTCTTAAATCCGCTAAGGATGATGCAAAATGACCATACAAGAAAAATCTTTAGAGGATTTAAAACCACAATTTGGTAAAACCCATATTATTATAAAGTTGTATTTCAGTCATCACTGGATAATGATCGGAATAATCGACTTTATAATTTTTAAAATTCAAAGAGTTTAAACTTTCGCTGATTAAAATCATATCTATTCTAAGTGGCAGAACTCCAAAATTGAAAGTCTTACCATAATATTGACCAGATTCTAAAAAACTGTCTTTCAGCTTTAAATCTGTTAACTGTCTATATAAATAAGACAAAGCCGTATTATTCATATCTGCACAAAACACAACTGGATAAGGCGAATTAGCAATATCATCTTTGATTAGATCAAATTGATTCATTTGTTTTTCAAATACTTTTTCTAATCTTTTAATCAATTTTTCTTTGGGTTCCTCTTGTATCGTTTTGATATCAGGTTTTAGATTAAGCGACTGAAAATGCGTGCTAAAAACCCTAATGGTATCTTTTTTTACAAGTATGTCGGCATATACGGCAGAATTTCCTGAATTTTTAAAATCAAAATATTTGCGGTTGACAATTTTATGTTGACTAAAAATTGCCGATTGCAGTCCGTTTTTAGTCGAATCAAATGAACTAAACTTGAAATTTTCGAATTTGTGTTGATTTGTATTTTTAAACTCCTGAAAGCATAAAATACTAGGGTTTTCTTTACGGATAAAATCCTTAATTTGGTCATAAGTTGACAATCTAGCATCGTTTTTACTATAGAACTGCATCACATTATAGCTCATAACTTTCAAATGCTCATCATCAGCATATTTTTTTTGTGAAAACGCAAATAATTTTTGAAAGTGGAACCATCCTAAAACAATTACTAAAAATGATAATAAAAAGTATTTTTTAAGTTTGAGTAACCAGATCAACACAAAACAAAAATTGATAATCCATAACACAGGAATACTAAAATTCATAAGTGATAGAAGCGAAAATACCTGTGGTGAAACAAAACTTGTGAGATAAGATAAAGCAAGTAATATTGCAAAAACAATATTTGTGATATACAATATTTTATAACCAAAACTCAGCTTTTTCATGCTTAAACTTTAGATATCATTACCTGCATTAAACAGAAAATCCTTTTCTTCTTTGGTCAGACTTTCGTAACCACTTTGACTGATTTTGTCTAAAATTTCATCAATGCGTTTTTGTTTGTCATCTTGATCTGCTTTAGAAGTTTTCTTATAGGTTTTGTTTTTGTAAACGGTCTTCATTGTTGTTTTTGACTTTCGCTTAGGTTTCGACCCAAAAAGTTGCTGAAAACCTGTAATTAAATTTTCTATCCATTTTCCAATATCGTTGCCGTTGTCTAATTGTTTGGTGTAAAAATAGCCTATAAAAGCCCCGCCAAGATGAGCGAGATGACCGCCAGGATTGTCAAACGGCATTTGAATAATGTCCATTAAAACAAAAAACGCTGCAATCCACCAGAGTTTGATATTTCCTATTAAAAAAAGCCTTACACTTAAATTAGGCACTTTTGTGGATATACCTATAAATACTGCCATCACGGCTGCTGAAGCTCCAATTAAATAAGACTTACCAATACCTGCAAAAGCTGGGAACAAATTATAGCTCAACATATAAATTAAAGCCCCAAAAATTGCCCCTAAAATATAATAGTTGAGCAACTTTTTACCTGAATAAAAAGTCAAAAACTGTTGTCCACCAAAGTATAGAATAATCATATTAAACAAGATATGTAAAAACCCAGCATGTAAAAACGCATAAGTCACAATAGACCATGGCTTAAAAACAAAATCCCCTAAATCTTTTGGAAAGACTAACCATTCTAAAAACAGGTTAGTTTCTATGCCCATCAAGAAAAACAAGGCTCTAAATACATAAGTCAACACAAACATAATGACATTTAGCCCAATAAGTTTTTCTAAGACGTTGGCCGTTTTGTATTTGTATATAATTTGTTCTTTTGTTGTCATGTCAATTCCATCGGTTTTGATTAAACTGATTTTTCTTCCACACCCACATTGTGATAAATCCAATAACAGCACCACCAATATGAGCCCAATAGGCTGTATTTGATGGACCAGCCAACGAACTTCCTGTCACAGCTGAAATCACATTCAACGCAAAATAACCTCCGATTAAATACTTAGCTTTTATAGGAATAGGAACAAAAATAATATACAAAGGCATATTAGGATAAATCACAGCAAAGGCTGCCAAAACTCCAAAGATAGCACCAGAAGCACCAACCATAGGTACAGAGTAATTAGTAATAAGTTGGTTGCTTATTTCATTAGAAATTCCATAGGTTCGGTATTGACCAGTCTCAATAGCAGAATCTAAAACAGATTGTATTTGAGAAGGCGTAATTCCAGCGTCTATATAATATTGGTAGGCTTCCCTAAATCCAAAATAACTAAACAAAATTTGAAGTCCAGCTGCACCCAAACCTGCTGAAAAATATAAAAACAAAAAGCGTTGTTGACCGACATTCATTTCAAGAACACTACCAAAAATAAACAATGCAAACATATTGAAAAAAATATGTGTCACACCTCCGTGCATAAACATATGCGTTACCAATTGCCAATATTCAAAATTGGGGTTTTCTGGATACCAAAGGGCAAAAAATTTATAAGCTACATCACCCATAAATTGCGAGCCTAAAAAAAACATCACATTAGCGATGAGTATAGTTTTAACAGTATCTGTAAGTCTGTTCATGTTCTAAATATTTTATCTATGGCGTTTTCATTCAAAAGAACAAAAACAGGTTGGTTTGTAGGAGAAACAGAAGGTTCTTTACAAGAAAATAAGGCACTTATAATATCTTGTTGTTCTTCTGTTTTTAAAGGTTTTCCATTGGCTATGGCCATGTTTTTAGCCATAATCATAGACAAACGGTTGTTACGGTCAAAGCCCGAATCAGGAATACCAGCTTTAAAATCGGCAATGAGTTCGTCTATCACGTCATAAATTTGAGATTCAATCAACATACTCGGAATGCCATTGATGTTAACGACTCCTTGTTCAGATTTTGAAAAATCAAACATAAACCCCGTGAGTTCTAAAGATTCACTAAGAGATTCAAGTAAATTCACTTCTTCTAACGAAAGTTCTAAACTCAATGGAAACATCAATTGTTGAGAGTGTCCAGCTTCTTGTGTGATTTGACTTAAAAACTGCTCATATAAAATACGTTCATGAGCCCGATGTTGATTTACAATTATAAGCCTTGATGAAACTGAAGACACAATAAACTTTTGCATAAGTTGAAATGTATGCTGTTGTTGATCTGTATTATCAAAGAGTTGTTCAGATTGTATTTTACTTTCAAATTGAAAATCCTCTGAGGTTTCAACGTCATCGGTTAACCCCGAATATAGTGTTTCCCAAGTTGAATCTGAACCCTGATGATGTTGTGGCGACCTCAAACGTGATTTGGGTTGGTCTTGAAAAGGATTAAAATTTCTATCCACTTCTACTTTAGGCAATTTAGCATTGGATTTTTCGGTGCGATAATCGGTATCTAAACTTTTATCGCGCTCAAAATCTAAAACAGGTGCCACATTAAATTGTCCTAAACTGTGTTTTACCGCACTTCTTAAAATGGCATAAATACCATATTCATCTTCAAACTTTATCTCAGTTTTTGTAGGATGAATATTAATATCGATGCTTTTGGGGTCAATATCTAAAAAAATGAAATAAGACGGATGGGTTTTAGGTTTCAACAAACCTTCAAAAGCCTGAATAATAGCATGATGCAAATAAGAATTTTTGATAAAACGTTGGTTCACAAAAAAGAATTGTTCACCTCGACTGCGTTTAGCATAAGAAGGTTTTGTCACAAACCCGCTGATTTTTAGCAAATCGGTTTCTTCTTGAAGCGGTACGAGGTTTTCATTAATCTTTTTGCCCATAATTCCAACAATCCGTTGGCGAGAATTACTATCTAACAAACGAAACAACTCACTACCATTATGAATAAGTCTAAAAGCAACATCTGGGTGAGCTAAAGCCACACGTTGAAATTCATCGATGATATGGCGTTGCTCAACTTGGTCTGATTTTAAAAAATTGCGCCGAGCTGGGATATTATAAAATAAGTTTTTAACCGCAATTGAAGTGCCTGTTGGCGAAACACAAGGATCTTGGGCTTTGACTTCACTGCCTTCAATTATTATTTGTGTGCCTGTCTCCTCTTCTATTCTTTTGGTTTTGAGTTCAACGTGGCTTACGGCAGCTATTGAGGCAAGAGCTTCACCCCGAAAGCCTTTGGTGTGCAAATCAAACAAATCTTCGGCGGAACTAATTTTTGAAGTTGCGTGTCGTTCAAAAGCCATTCGAGCATCTGTAGCAGTCATACCTTTGCCATCGTCAATAACTTGAATCAAAGTTTTACCAGAGTCTTTAATAATTAAAGTGATATTTGAAGATTCTGCATCAATAGCATTTTCTAATAATTCCTTAACAACTGAAGCTGGGCGTTGCACAACTTCACCCGCTGCAATTTGGTTAGCGACGTGATCTGGAAGTAATTTTATGCTATCGTTCATTGCTGTTGTGTAAAAATAGACAAGTCAAAATCTATAATCCACAAAAATATAAGAATAAGAATAGTCGCAATCAATAACACGCGTTTATTTAAACTGCGGTTACCACGCGTACGGCTGTTTCTCCTAGCTTCAGCCCAATGCGAGCCAAAATCAATTTGATTTGGTGTGTTTTTAAACTTTGCAAAACGCGAATCAAAATCGTAGATATTGCCTTCATCTTTTCCTTTGTAATATCTCGGCGTGTAATTATAGCGTTCGTTTTTACGAAGTTTGAAAGTTTTAATTTTAAACATAAATATTTCTTATAGTTCAAAAATACGAAAAACCAATGAAGTTTATTTTAATTGACAAAACTTTAAACTTATAGAATTAAAATTTTATGACAATAGATAGTTTAACTAAAGGTTGATGCGTTCACTAATTTTTAATAACATCAACTCAAATTGTTCTTCTTTTGTCAAATTGGTATTGTCAATTACTATAGCGTCTTTGGCTTGAATAAGTGGCGAATGTTGACGCGTGGTATCAATTTGATCTCGTTTTTGGATGTTTTGATAAACTTCCTCAAAAGTAATTTGTTCGCCTTTTTGTTGAAGCTCATCAAAGCGACGTTTTGCACGCTCTTCAGCACTGGCAGTCATAAAAAATTTAATATCTGCATCGGGAAAAACCACGCTACCAATATCGCGACCGTCCATAACAAGGTTGTGTTCTTTAGACATTTTTCGTTGTAATTCAACCAATTTTTGTCTAACTTCTGGTAGCTCGGCCACATAGCTTACGTAGTTGGAGACTTGCATACCGCGAATGTTTTTTTCTACATTAGTTTGGTTTAGTAAAATCGTACTGTTTTGAGAATTGTTATCAAACTTAAAATCGATATCTATATCATCTAATTGAGCCATCAATTTTGAAGCATTTAATTTGCCATTTTCAAAACAATGATTTTCTAAAGCAAATAAAGTAATTGTTCTATACATAGCACCTGAATCGACATATACAAATTTTAAATGTTGTGCCAGCTGTTTTGCTACAGTGCTTTTGCCTGTAGATGAATAGCCGTCTATTGCAATCACTTGAGTTTTTGTCATGTTTTAAAATAAAGTAGGTTGACTGTTATCTGATGATTGGTGCTTATCATTATCATCATCTTTATCTGAAGAAATGTGTTCTTCATCAACCACATCAATTTCATCAGCAGGTGTAGATTCTTCGGGTTCAAAAGGAATGGGATCTATCAAGTCAATCTGATTGACTTTTTCAGCGGTTAGCTGATTGCCCATAGCTTTGATCCCTTTAATGCTTATAAACTCTTGTAAGTTAACAACTTCATTGGGTTTTCGGTCTTTTCCGCGTTCTTTGGTATATTCTATTTCTATTCTTGGGATATAATCTGTGGACACTATTTCTAATTGAGAATCGGGATGTTCAGTAATAATAGTTTCTTCTTTTTCTTCGTTTTCAACCAAAAATCGTTTGACATAAAAGCGTTCTTTTTCGCCTTCCCAATAAACCAACGAAATGGGTTTTTTAGGAATCCATTTTTCTAAAACAATAATATCGTCTTCAAAATGTGTTGTCAATTCTGGTCTTATGGTTTTTAATTTTCCAGACTGAGTAATAATTAAAATGCGATCTTCACCTCTAAATTCACCAAGCAATTCACCTCTTTCATCAACATTAATTCGTCTAACCGTTTCGTCGAACCATATTTTTCGGGGTTTTAAAGTTGAAACGCCTTCTTCTTTAAGTTCAATTTTTTTGATAGGATGTTTAGTAACAATATTACCTTTCACACTTCTACTTTTGATATCTAAATCAGAAAAATCTAAGTCAAACTTAAGTTTTTTCATCCCTTTTTTCTGGCGTAAATAAATGGTTACTACTTCAGCTTCGCCATTGGGATTGGCAGAAAAATAAAGCACTTTAGATTTTTTGTCGTCTTGTGCTAATTTATAAACGCGATCTCTTGTAATAGAAGTTACCGCAAAACGTTTCATATAATTGACATTGTTCTTCCCATTTTTATAGATATAATTATAAATGGTTCTGTTGTCTTTTTTCTTAAAAATCCCAACATAAATGATGTTTTTGCCAACAAATACTTTTTTATCTACTTTGGTTACCATCATACTGCCATCTTCAGTAAAACATATGATGTCGTCTATATCGCTACAATCAAATACATATTCGTCTTTACGCAATGAAGTCCCGATAAAGCCTTCTTTTCTGTTGACGTAAAGTTTGGTGTTTCTGATGACCACTTTTGAAGCTTCAATATCTTCAAAAGGTCTTATTTCAGTTTGTCTTTCACGACCTTTCCCATAGGTTTTTTTAAGGCGTTCAAAATGTGCAATAGCATAATCGGTAAGGTTGTTTAGATGATGTTTTACCGTTTCTATTTCTCCTTCAAGGGCTTCAATTTTTTGTTGGGCTTTATCTAAATCAAACTTAGAAATGCGTTTAATTTTAATTTCAGTTAAACGCACAAGGTCGTCTTTGGTAACAGCCCGATTCAGGTGTTTGATATGCGGTTTTAAACCTTGGTCAATGGCTGAAATGACGCCATCCCAAGTTTCTTCCTCTTCAATATCTCGATAGATACGATTTTCTATAAAAATACGTTCCAATGATGCAAAATGCCATTGTTCTTCAAGTTCACCGAGTTTGATTTCTAATTCTCGTTTGAGCAAATGAACCGTTTTGTCAGTGCTTTGTCTCAACAATTCACTGACTGGCAAAAATTGTGGTTTGTCTTCAATAATCACACAGCTTAAAGGTGAAATAGAGACTTCGCAATTGGTAAAAGCATAAAGTGCGTCAATGGTTTTATCTGGAGAAATATTGGTGGGCAAATGCACTAATATTTCAACTTGAGACGAGGTATTATCTTCAATTTTTTTGACTTTAATTTTACCTTTTTCGTTAGCTTTTAAGATTGAATCTATCAGAGAAGTGGTATGCGTACCGTAAGGGATTTCTGTGATTTCTAAAGTTTTTTTGTCGCGGATATTGATTTTGGCTCTTATCCTGACTTTTCCACCTCGGAGACCGTCGTTATAATCGGTCACATCCATAATTCCTGCAGAAGGAAAATCGGGATACAATTTAAATCGACCACCTTTGAGGTGTTTGATTGAGGCGTCGATTAATTCATTAAAATTATGTGGTAAAATACGCGTGCTAAGCCCAACAGCAATACCTTCAACTCCTTGAGCCAAAACCATAGGGAACTTTACTGGTAAATGGACAGGCTCTTTTTTGCGTCCGTCGTAAGAAATTTGCCATTGTGTCGTTTTAGGATTAAACACCACATCTAAAGCAAACTTAGACAGTCGGGCTTCGATATATCGAGAAGCGGCAGCACTATCGCCAGTAAGAATATTTCCCCAGTTTCCTTGGGTATCTATCAATAAATCTTTTTGACCGAGTTGAACAATAGCATCACCAATACTCGCATCGCCATGTGGATGATATTGCATAGTGTGACCGACAATATTGGCAACTTTGGTGTAGCGACCATCATCTAAATCTTTCATCGAATGAAGAATACGACGCTGAACAGGTTTAAATCCGTCTTCAATGGCTGGAACGGCTCGTTCTAAAATCACGTAAGAGGCATAGTCTAAAAACCAATCCTCATACATTCCAGTTACTTTAACTAACTCGTCTTGTTGAGAATTTTCTAATGGGTCTAAAGGCTTATCGTTTTCCTCTTCGTTCATGAAGTGATTTGATTTTTAATTCCACAAATGTAATATATATTGTGAAAAAAGCGAAGGTAAAAGAATGCCGAAATGAAAAAAGAGTTGACATTTTGCCAACTCTTTTTAAGAAAACAAAGTTTATGAAAAACTAAAATTTCATTCCTATACCAAAAGCAAAAATATCAGGGTCGATATCTACATCGGCTGGTATTTCTAAGCCGTCAGCTAAATTTGATGCATCTACAGTAACATCGGTATTTAAAAACAATTTTTTGTAATCAATATTTAAAAAGAAACGATCGCTTATCATCAAGTCAAAACCACCTTGA
The DNA here is from genome assembly GCF_053628795.1 of Psychroflexus sp. MBR-150. Lineage (NCBI taxonomy): Bacteria > Pseudomonadati > Bacteroidota > Flavobacteriia > Flavobacteriales > Flavobacteriaceae > Psychroflexus > Psychroflexus sp. MBR-150. Next base: position 76,756 of record NZ_JBRJHB010000008.1, on the reverse strand, counting down.
AGTGCAAAACCTACAGCTCCATCGTAATCAATTCCTTTGACTACAGGTCCTTCATCTTCACTATAAAATAAGGTGTAATTGATACCCGCACCAACATAAGGTTTGAAGACATCGTTGACGTGCAAATGATATTGAGCCGTAAGTGTTGGCGGTAAAAGCCACACGCTTCCTAAATCAATATTTGTACTTGTAGGTCCGCCAATAGCTGAAATATCTGAACCCACAGTATTGACGTCGTGTTCAGCAGTAGATAGAATCAACTCAGCCGCAAAGTTTTTGGTGAAGAAATAGGTGAAATCTAACTCAGGAACATAAGATGTTGAAATTTGAGCATCACCACCTATAATTCCTATATCAGCCGACTCATTTGGTGCAATAACCAAACCTCTTAAACGGACTTGCCATTTATAGTCTTTTTCAGGTTTTGAACTATCGTCTTGAGCGTTAATTCCACTAAAAGTTAATAAAGCTAATACTACTAAAAAATAAGATTTCATGATTTATGATTTTAAAATTTAACGCGAAAATAATATTGACATTAAACCCAAAATATGACCATAATCAGTTTAACTAATACTTGTTAGTTAAATTCAACTGCATGTGTTTTTTTCAACTATCTAATCAACTTTTATGTATATTCGGTATCAAAATAATGTTATGAAAAATCTATTCCTTTTGTGCTTGTGTTGTTTTATTTTTGTAAGTTCTTGTAAAAATGATAAAAAATTGCAAACATCAACTCTTCCACCACAAGCTGAAAAAATTGATACTGTCTTAGAAAAACACAACGACAAACGTGTTGACCCTTATTATTGGATGAATCAACGCAACAATCCTAAAGTGATTTCTTATTTGGAAAGTGAAAACGCTTACTATAAAGAGAAATCTGCTGGAACCAAAGTGCTTGAAGAAAATCTGTTCAAAGAAATAAAATCACGCATTAAAGAAAACGACAAAAGCGTGCCTTATAAGTATAATGGCTATTGGTATATCACAAAATATAAAACCGGCAAAAATTATCCGATTTATACTCGTAAAAAAGAGACTTTAGATGCTAAGGAAGAAGTGCTTTTTAATGTCAATAATTTAGCAAAAGGACATTCATATTATAATCTCTCTAATCTAAATGTAAGTCCTGATAATAAAATTGCAGCATTTGCAGTTGATAGCATTGGCAGAAGATTATACAACATTCACTTCAAAAATTTAGAATCTGATGAAATTTTACCTGTTTCAATTAAAAATACAACAGGTGGAAGTGCTTGGGCAAATGATAATAAGACATTATTCTACACAAGACAGCATCCTGAAACCTTGAGGTCTTATCAAATTTATAAACATATTTTAGGCACTGATCCTGAAAATGACGAATTGGTTTATGAAGAAACCGATGAAACTTTTTATACTTATGTTTATAAAAGCAAATCTCAACAATACATCATTATAGGTTCAAGTAGTACAACTTCAGATGATTATAAAATTTTAAATGCCAACACTCCCGAAAAAGAGTTTAAAACTTTCACTCAAAGACGGCGGAACTTGGAATATAGTATTGCTCATTACAATGATTCATTTTATATTCTCACCAATCAAAATGATGCAACCAACTTCAAATTGATGAAAACTTCTCTTGACAATACTTCGGAAAAAAACTGGACAGAAGTTATTCCTCACCGCGAAAATGTTTTGCTTGAAAACATCGATATTTTTAAAAATTATCTTGTTACCACTGAACGCCATAATGGATTAAGTAAAATCCATGTCATATCTTGGGATAACAAAAAAGATTATTTTATACCCTTTGACAGCGAAACATATACCGTTGGCACAAGTGTGAATCTTGAGTTTGATACCGATAAATTGCGATTTACTTATACTTCTCTGAATGTTCCTTCTTCTGTGATGAGCTATGACATGACCAAGAAACAATTAAAAATTTTAAAACAAAAAACGGTTCAAGACCCAAACTTTAATCAAAACAATTATGAAACCAAACGTTTATTTGCTACAGCCGAAGATGGAGAGCGTATTCCAATTTCTATAATTTATAAAAAGGGTTTGAAAAGAGACGGCAATAATCCGTTATTACAATACGGTTATGGAAGTTATGGTGCTACAATTGATCCTTATTTTTCTTACAGCAGGCTTTCACTTCTTGACCGTGGTTTTGTTTTTGCAATAGCCCATATACGCGGCAGCGAATATTTTGGAAGAGATTGGTATGAAAATGGTAAAATGCTTAATAAAAGAAATACATTCACCGATTTTATAGCTGTCTCAAAATTCTTAATTGCAGAAAATTACACTTCACCAAAACATTTGTATGCTATGGGTGGCTCAGCTGGTGGTTTGCTGATGGGTGCAGTTGCCAACATGGCTCCCGAGCTTTACAATGGTATAGTTGCTCAAGTGCCATTTGTGGATGTGGTAACCACCATGTTAGACGAAAGTATTCCATTGACAACCAGTGAATACGACGAATGGGGAAATCCGAATAATAAAATATATTACAACTACATCAAATCTTATTCGCCTTATGACAATGTTGAAAAGCAAAACTATCCTCATATGTTTGTTACTACAGGTTTACACGATTCTCAAGTGCAATACTGGGAACCTGCAAAATGGGTAGCCAAACTTAGAGACTACAAAACCGATGACAACTTACTTTGGTTTTACACCAACATGGAAGCTGGACACTCTGGTGCTTCGGGCAGATTTGATAGATTAAAAGAAGTGGCTAGAGATTATACATTTTTGTTACATTTAGAAAACATAACCGAATAAATCGTAAAATTGAGTAAAATCCAATCGAATAAAGAAGAATATTACAATGCTTTAACTCATGGTTTTGGAATAATTTTATCCCTGATTGGGTTAGTTTTTTTATTGTTAAATTACAACTCAACTAAAATTAATTTCATTTACATTTTAATTTATGGGTTAAGTCTGATTGTATTGTTTTCCGCATCAACTCTTTACCATTCTGTAAAAAATGTAGCTTACAAAAGACTCTTACGAAAGTTTGATCATATTAGCATTTATATGCTCATTGCTGGCACTTACACACCTGTTTGCATGACAATACTAAAAGACAGCCATGGTGATTTGATTTTAGCTATAGTTTGGGGATTAAGCCTTTTGGGCTTGGTTTTAAAACTATTTTTTACAGGAAAATTTGAAAAAATATCACTTCTACTCTACTTGGCCATGGGTTGGTTGATCGTGATTGACATTGATACACTTTACCAAAATATGGATGCTTTAAGTTTATTGTTTTTGGGCTTAGGTGGTTTATTTTACACCCTTGGGGTTATATTTTATGTAATGCATAAACTTAAATATCATCACGTGATTTGGCATGTGTTTGTGTTGTTGGGAAGTTTGTCTCACTTCTTGATGATTTATGAGATTATAAGCTGAAGTTAATCTATTTTTTGTATAGCTTTAGTAAATCTTTTTTCAAAATCATATTCAAACAAGTTAGGAAAAGTCGGTGTAAGTTTCATGATGTCAATTATCTTTTTTTCAGTATTGGTTACAATTAAAGTAGGAACTCCCAAGGCATGTTTTAGCATTCTGACAGTGTGTTCATCTCTATTTCTCAATTCATTGACGTACAAAATTTCTGTTTTTCTGTGAAAAGCTTTTTTCAATCGACGTGCTTTCTTTTTATCGCCCCAAATAAGAACTAAAAAGTCTATTTTATCATGCAAATCATCAGCATAACTATTGTACAATTCAATTTGTTCATCAAATGGTCCAGCCCAATCTGCGTAAGTTAATAAGACTAATGGTTTTTCAAAATCGCCTAAGTTGTTTTTTCGTCGATTAAAGCAGTCAACATTAAAATTATCAAGATATGAGCCAATTAACTTTTGATTGATAAATTCTCTATAAAGTTGAGCCACTTTTCTGTAGTTTTTGGCTGCTTCAGCTTTGTCTATTTTATATTTATAAGCATTGATATTTAAAGCAATTTGTTCAGAAAAATAAACTTTTGCAGAATGATTAAATTCACTTTGCCCATAGCTTATTTCTGCAGTAATCAACACAAAACAAATACAGGATATAACTTTCATCAATTGGTCAGTTTATCCAAATATAATAAAAACCAATTGAAATTAAGAAACTTAGCGTTCTTCTTTATTAAAATAAACTAAATAATAATACATCTGTCTATCTTCATCCCAACCTTTTTCAATGTATTTTTCAGCGGTTTCTGAATGGACAAAGTCCATTTTTATTTGCACATTGGTATCGAGATTAATCACGTTTTTCATCTTTTTACGTGCAGAAGTTACGGCTGTATTAGAGATTGGAAAACTCGACAAATCTTCGATATTATATTTGGCTGCTTTGTCGGTTTTGTAGTTTTTAAACTCTGGGTGCAATTCTGGATTGTCTAAAACTTCATTGAGAAATTTAGTTTCTTCAAAGTCTTCATTACTGGCAAAATGATTGACAGCTTTATTCATAAACATCATTTCTTGTTGTTTATCTTCGGCAGGTCTAACAACGTCTTTGGCAAAATTCTCACAAAATTTTAAATACTTTTTGGTATAAAAATTTTCATCAGCAAAAAAATCAATGCCGAGAAATTCTTCTAACCAATATTTGGTATCGTATTTATTTGAATCTATTGATAAAACTTTGTAGCCTGTTTCTTTTTCTACATTTAAAATCAAAGCACCTTTGTCTAATTTGTTGAGATGCACACCTTGTTCTAATCTCGGTTTTAGGTTGTCTTGATCATTGTCAAATTGTAAAAAATCGTGTTTAAGCTCACTTTTAAAAATCCCGATAGCTTCTACCTTTTGGTTGTCAACTAAAACATTTTCAAGATAAGTCACATAAACTTCACCACTTTTGATGTGCTGATGTTTAGATTGTTCAAACAAATATTTGGTAATATGTTTTGAGATTTGATGAAGTTCCGAAGGATTATTAAAGCCTTTACGAATCATTTGATATAACTCGTGAAATTCTAAATCGGTTTCGTGCTTGAATTGATAGTAATTTTCTTCTTTGTCTCTAAAAGGTTTAAAAAAATACTCTTTCAGCAATGGCATCAATTCGTCATCAATGGTAAAAGGATCTTTTGATAGAAAATAGTTTTCATTACGACTTTTGTTTCCTACACGATGAATGGACAAATGCTCAATCTGTGCGGAATATAAATTTAGCATAAGTTTTATTTTTTATTTTTTAAACGTTTTTGCTCTTCAGCTTGCTTCATCATATCTTGCATTCTTTGAGCAAATTTGCCTTTCTTTTTAGGTTTTTTCTTATTGGCTTCAATTTTAGCAAGAATTCTATTTTCATCAATGATATAATTTTTAATCACCAACATAATTCCGATTGTAATCAAGTTTGAGATAAAATAATACAGTGATAATCCACTCGCATAATTGTTAAAGAAAATCAACATCACAACAGGCGAAATATACATAATGATTTTCATATTTGGCATTCCCGGTTGAGAGGTTTGCATATTTTGCCCCGTAGTCATCGTCATATAAATAAATATAGCAATAGAAGCCAGAATAGGAAACAAACTCACGTGGTCTCCATAAAAAGGAATATGAAATGGCAAACTTGCTATAGAGTCGTAAGAAGACAAATCTTCTGCCCACAAAAAGCTTTTTTGTCTTAGAACAAACGCACTTGGAAAAAACTGAAATAATGCATAAAATACTGGAATTTGAAGCAATCCAGGCAAACATCCACTCATTGGACTAACACCTGTTTTGCTATACAAGGCCATAGTTTCTTGCTGACGCTTCATTGCATTATCTTTGTATTTTTCGTTAATTTCATTGATTTCTGGTCGTAAGACTTTCATCTTGGCTTGAGACAGATAAGATTTGTAAAGCACTGGCGACAAAACAATTCTAACCACAATAGTCATTAAAATAATAGCTAAACCATAACTTGGCAAAACACTGCTAAGAAATTCAAAAAATGGAATAAAAACATTTTCATTGATCCAGCCAAAAATCCCCCAACCCGTTGGCACAATTTCATCTAAATTTCTATCGTATTTTTTTAAAACCTTATAATCGGCTGGTCCATAGTAAAAATTCATAGATTCTACTATTTCACCATTTTTGAATTTTAGTGGTATTTGAGATTCAAATGATTTGGTATAGAGCGTATCAACTTCATCATCTTGAACCAAGTTTCTTGAAATCATTTTGGCCTTTTCAAAAGGCTGATCATTGAGTAATATACTTGTAAAAAAGTGTTGTTTATAAGCTATCCAATCGACTAACTTTTCTTCTTCTTCGGCAACATCACCCTGACTGGTATAATCATCTTTATCACCATCGTATTGGTAAACAATTTCTGTGTAACGATTTTCATATGATATACTCTTAGCATGGCGATAAGCTTTTAAAAACCAATTGATTTGAGGGTTTTGAGATGTGTTGACGACTTCTTTTAAACCTTGTGAATAAATATCAAAATCCAACATATAATCGTTTGGATTCATCTGATATACATATTCTAGATATTGATCTTCAGAAACTTTAAGCTTCATCGATAGCCTTTGACCATTATCAGTTTCAGTCAATTTTGGCGTGAAATAATAATCTGCAGTATTGATTAAACGACCAGATTTATCTTGAAATTGAATATTGAACTTGGCATTATCATTTTTTAAAAGATAAATCGGATCACCTTTGTAGGAATCAAATTGTTTCATTTTAGCTTCCACAACTTGTCCGCCTTTATTGGAAATTTTAAGCTGAATAACTTCGTTTTCGAGTGTTGTTAGGTTATCTTCTGCATTGATATTGGCATAGTCAAAACTGCCTTTTAAAGTTTGAAGTTGGCTATTTCTAATCGAATCGTTTTGTGGAGTTTGTGGAGTTTGATTTTCTGAAGATTGAGCTTCAGTGGTGTTTTGCTCAGGTTTATCTTGGACAACTTCTGTTTGTTTATTATCTTCTTTTGGTGGATTTTCAGATAGATTGCTCTGTTGTGTATAAATCATCCAAAACAACAAACCTGCAATCAACACATATCCAATAACAGTATTTATATCTACTTTTTTGTTTTCCATTTCAAGAATTTAATTAACAATTTGCAAAAATCAACAATTTGTTTGAAATAAGCTGATGTTAGGCTTGAAATCTTTTAGGGATTGGAATTCTTTTATGCTTTTTTTTGGGTTAATAATGCAGAAAGTTTTTAGACTTTAGGATATTTATGATGAAGTGAACAAAACAACTTTACATATCTAAAATATAAGCAAAAATCAATGGTGCTACAATAGTCGCGTCGCTTTCTATGATAAATTTTGGAGTGTTGATGTCCAATTTTCCCCAAGTGATTTTTTCGTTAGGCACGGCACCAGAATACGAACCATAGCTGGTGGTAGAATCTGATATCTGACAAAAATAACTCCAAAACGGAGTGTCGGTGCGTTCTAAATCTTGGTATAACATCGGGACAACACATATAGGAAAATCACCCGCAATGCCACCTCCAATTTGAAAAAATCCAATGCCCGATGAGATTTCTTCTGCAGTGTTTTTGGTGTACCAATCAGCTAAGAAAGTCATGTATTCTATACCGCTTTTCATGGTACTGGCTTTCAATTCGCCTTTCATCACATAAGAGGCAAAAATATTGCCCATGGTGCTGTCTTCCCAACCTGGCACTACAATAGGTAAGTTTTTTTCAGCTGCCGCATACATCCAGGAATCTTTGAGGTCTATTTCATAATATTCCTCTAAAACGCCAGATAGCAACATTTTATACATAAATTCATGTGGAAAATAACGCTCGCCATTGGCTTCGGCCTCTTTCCAAATTTTAAAAATATGCTTTTGCAATCTTCTAAAGGCTTTATCTTCAGGAATACAAGTATCGGTAACACGGTTTAAACCTTTTTCAAGCAAATCCCATTCTTGTTGTGGCGTTAAATCGCGATAGTCGGGAATGCGTTTGTAGTGAGAATGTGCCACCAAATTCATGATGTCTTCTTCCAAATTGGCACCGGTACAGGAAACGATATGCACTTTATCTTGTCTTATCATTTCTGCAAATATCTTTCCGAGTTCTGCCGTACTCATAGCACCAGCGAGCGAAACCAACATTTTTGAGCCGTTTTCTAACTGTTTTTCATAAGCTTTAGCTGCATCAACTAAGCTGGCAGCGTTAAAGTGTAAGTAGTATTTTTCTATAAATTGTGAAATCTTGCCTTTATTCATCGTCGTCATCTTGGTTTGGGGTTTTAAATTTATAACTCAACATTTTGTAATACAATTTTGCTGCTAAAAAATCAGAAGATTTGTCAATTTCATTGGGGCATAATTCCATAATATCAAAACCGACAACATTTTTCTTTTTAAAAATCAGTTTTAAAAATTCTAAGGTTTCAAACCACAACAATCCGCCAGGTTCGGGTGTTCCAGTAGAAGGCAAAATTGAAGGGTCAAGGGCGTCTAAATCAAAAGTGATAAAAACATTTGGTGTCATTTGACCTACGGCGTCTTCCATCCAGTTTTCGTCAACAATCAAATCATGGGCAAAATAGGTTTGGTAGTCGTCCATATATTCACGTTCAGACACGTCCATAGAACGGATACCAACTTGGATAAGATTACAGGTTTTGCTGGCTTCGTGAACAGCACAAGCATGATTGTAAGCAGAGCCTTCGTAGCTTGATCGCAAGTCAGCGTGTGCATCAATTTGAACCACAGTGAGATCTTCATAGCATTCATTAAAAGCTCTGATGTTGCCAATACTCACGGAATGTTCGCCACCAAAAATGGTAACAAATTTCTCTTGTTTAATGTAGTTTTTCACAATCTTATGCACCGTGTTTACCATTTTTTCGGGTGAGCTGTTTTCGGTAATAGGAGCGGTAAGATGAATGCCTTGTTTATAAACTTCGCTCTGAGTTTCTATATCGTAAAGTTCCATGTTTTCAGAAGCATGCAAAAAGGCTTTTGGTCCTTTGTCAGCACCTTTTATCCAACTGCTCGTGCCGTCATAAGGCACGGGAATGAGCACAATTTTTGAGTTATCTAAGCGGGCATATTTGTCGGGAATGCCTGCGTAATTTTTTTTAATCATCGTATCCTAGAATTTTGAGTAAGTCTTTGCTTTTTTGTTGTTCACTAAATAGTTTTTGGGTCAAGTTGCCGTTTTTATCACGGTCAATTAAAATATGTTTTGGCGAAGGAATAAGGCAGTGTTGCAAACCCCCAAATCCACCTATGGTTTCTTGATAAGCACCAGTGTTAAAAAATCCGATATACAAAGGTTTGTCTTTTTTGAATTTTGGCAAATAAATACCGTTCAAATGTTGTTCGCTGTTGTAATAATCATCGCTATCACAAGTTAAACCGCCGAGTAAAACGCGTTCGTATTCGTCATTCCACCTATTGATGGGCAACATAACAAAACGTTTGTTAATGGCCCAAGTATCGGGTAATGTAGTAATAAATGAAGAATTGATCATATTCCATTTTTCACGGTCATTTTGTTGTTTTTGATAAAGCACTTCATAAATTGCTCCACCACTTTCACCGACGGTAAAACTTCCAAATTCAGTAAAAATATGTGGCATCTCTACATCTTCGGCTTCACAGGCTAATTTGATTTGCAAGATAATTTCATCCACAATATATTGGTAATCAAATTCAAAACCCAGAGAGTTTTTTATAGGAAAACCACCACCGATATTTAAACTCTCTAAAGTTGGGCATATTTTTTTGAGTCGAATATAGACTTGCATACACTTGAGCAGCTCGTTCCAATAGTAAGCATTATCACGGATGCCTGTATTGATAAAAAAATGCAACATTTTAAGCTCAACTCTATGGTTGTCTTTGATTTGCTTATTGTAAAAAGGGATGATGTTTTTATAGCCAATGCCTAATCTTGAGGTGTAAAATTCAAATTTAGGTTCTTCTTCAGAAGCTATTCTAATACCAATTTTGTAGTTGTCATTTATCTTTTCGTCTAACAGTCCTATTTCTTCATAATTATCAATTATTGGGATACAGTTAGAATGACCATTATTCAAAAGCTTAGCTATATTTTCAATGTATTGTTCACGTTTAAAACCATTACATATCACATAAGTTTTATCATTTATTTTTCCATCTCTAATAAGTTGATTTACGATATCAATGTCAAATGCTGATGAAGTTTCTATATGAATATCGTTTTTCAAGGCTTCATGTAAAACGTGTTGAAAATGTGAACTTTTGGTACAATAGCTATAATGGTATTGCCCTTTGTAATTGTGCTTTTTGATTGCTGAAGAAAACCAAGATTTAGCCAGATTGATATTCTCTGAAATTTTGGGTAAATAAGTAAATTTTAAAGGTGTGCCGTAGTCTTTGACAAGGTTCATCAAATCAATGTTATGAAAACGAAGTTGGTCTTTTTCGAGTTTAAATTCTTCTTGTGGAAAATAAAAAGTTTGATCTATTAAATCTATATATCTGTTTTTCATTATATTATACCATACCGATAGGTGAGAGTTATAAATTAAAGCATTTTTGGTTTTGTCCAAAAAAAACAATTTTGTTTGTTTGAATTTAAAAAAATTATTTTAAAAATAATCTGAATATCTACAAATCAATCTAAAAACAAAATTTGCTTTATATGTCCTAATTTTATGTGTTTTGTATATGCTTTTTTTGTTTTAATATTTAATACAAATGAAAATAAAAAAAATGATAATATCTTCAATTGCTATAAAAAATATTTTTGAAAAAGTAAAAATATAAAACTCTGAATAACAATATTTTATACTTTAAAAACCATTTAAACAGAGATTAAACTACAATTTTAATATCATATTTTGTTCCTAAATTTTGGCAAAAATCGACCAGTAGATTTTTTATAAGCTTTGTAGTCTGAAAATTTTTGCATGAGCTGTTGTTCTTCATATTGAGATTTAAAATAGAATAGCAACAACACCAAAAAAGTGATTAGCACCTGATATAAAGATTGTTGCCAAACACTCCAAGCGAGCATTATCACAACAATTGCTGTATAGATGGGATGCCGAATATATTTAAAAATACCATCTGTTACCAATTTTGATTGAGGTTTCGGACTGGGAAAGGGTGACAAATTTCTACCAAGTTTTGCGAGACTTAATATAAATATAGACAATCCTATTCCTAATAAAGCAGCATCGAAAAAACTTGGTAAATTAATAGGCAAAACGCCCAAATCAACATCGATTACAAAAGCTATAAACAACATAAATTGCAGACCTACAAACACGATGTCTTTTAAACTTTTGGGTTTCATAAGTCGATGACTTCAATAGAATTGCGATGTAATTTAATTTTTGAATCAATTTCTAATTTCTTGAGTAATCTTGATATCACAACACGAGAGGTGTGCAAATCATAAGCGATTTGTTGATGCGTAATTTTTAAGGTTTCGCTTTGATTGATTTTGGCTTTGTCTCTTAAATATTTCATCAAGCGTTCATCCATTTTTAAAAACGCAATGGTGTCTAAAGTATCTAACATTTCGCTCAAACGACTTTGATAACTTTCAAAAACAAAATGTCGCCAAGACTTATATTTGGCAGTCCATTCTTCCATTTTTTGCACGGGAATCATCAGTAAATGTGTATCGCTTTCTGCAATGGCACGAATTTCACTTTGTGTGTTTCCAATGCAGCAGGTTAAAGTCATAGCACAAGTATCACCGCGTTCTAAAAAGTAAAGCAATAGCTCGTCGCCGTCTTGGTCTTCTCTTAAAACTTTGACAGCACCAGAAATCAACAATGGCATCGATTTGAGATAATCGCCTATTTCGATGATGACATCATTTTTTTTGAAAGATTTATATATCCCAACTTCATCGATTTCTTCAATGAGTTCGTCTTCAAAAATAAATCCGTATGCCTCTTGTAATAGCGATTTCATTTTATGAAATTTTAAAATAATGAATTGCCTTTTGAATGTATTCTTCCTAAATGAGTAAATGCAAGTTCAGTCACTTGTCTTCCACGTGGTGTGCGATGAATAAAACCTTTCTGAATCAAAAAAGGTTCGTAAACTTCTTCTATGGTTTCTGCATTTTCTGAAACGGCTGTAGCCAAAGTTGACAATCCCACTGGACCGCCTTTAAACTTATCGATAATTGTGGTTAAAATTTTGTTGTCCATTTCATCTAAACCATAAGCATCAACATTCAATGCTTTTAGGCCATATCTTACAATCTCAATATCAATTTTTCCTGAACCTTTAATTTGGGCAAAATCTCGTATCCGTCTTAATAGAGCATTGGCAATACGTGGTGTGCCACGACTTCTTCCCGCAATTTCTATGGCTGCTTCAAGAGAAATTGGCACATTGAGAATAGCTGCACTTCGCTGAATAATATCGGACAACAATTCTGTGGAATAATATTCTAAACGGTTTGAAATTCCAAATCTGGCTCGCATCGGTGAAGTCAACAATCCAGAGCGTGTGGTAGCACCGATTAACGTAAACGGGTTAAGATCAATTTGCACACTTCTGGCGTTGGGACCGCTTTCTATCATAATATCAATCTTGTAATCTTCCATTGCCGAATACAAATATTCTTCTATCACTGAGCTCAATCGGTGAATTTCGTCTATAAATAAAACATCACGTGGCTCAAGATTGGTTAGCAAACCAGCTAAATCGCCTGGTTTGTCAATCACAGGACCTGATGTTACTTTGATGTTTGAGTTCAATTCATTAGCGAGAATATGTGCCAAGGTGGTTTTACCTAAACCTGGCGGACCGTGAAGCAACGTATGATCGAGTGCTTCATTACGTTGATTAGCTGCTCTTACAAAGACATCTAAATTTTCTAAAATTTTTTCTTGCCCAGCAAAATCGTCAAAACTCAGCGGTCGTAATGCGCGTTCAATATCTTTTTCTTCAGACGAAAATGATTCGCCAGTTGGGTCTAAATTATCGTTCATACTGAAATTATTGACAGTCTATTATAAGCATATTTAAAATAATGTAAAAATATTGGTTTTAAATTTAGCAAATGGTTTTATGGTAACCGATTTTTGATATTCATTCATTGGTGTAATATTCTAACAACTTCAACAAGCCCATTATCAACTTTTCTATAAAATATTAAATGCGATTTAACTTTTGTAACTCGATAGTTTTTACGTGTTTTATCAATTGATTTTCCAGTAAAATAGTTTTGAGCAATAAATTTAATTTCTTCAATTATTAAAGCGTAATATCTATCAGCTTGTTCTTTAGACCACTTATGATAAATATAAATCCAAATATCATTTAAATCATCAATAGCTTGTTGGCTAATCCGATATTTTTTGTCGCTCATAATTTTTGACGGTGTAAGTCTAACAAATTTTGTTCAAAATCAAAATTTTCAACAAATCCACTTTCTTCGCCTATTTTAAGAGCTTTTATTAATTCTTTTTCTTTTATTTCTTCACGTTCTAATAATCGTAATGCTGAGCGAATAACTTCGCTTACAGAGCTATATTTCCCAGTTTTCAATTCTTCTTGGATAAAACTTTCAAAGTGATTCCCAAGAGAAACAGATGTGTTCTTACCCATTATATTAAATTTAATCAAATATATTAAATCTTGGTAATTTAAGCAAATTGTATTATTTACCGAAAAATAAACTTGTTTGATTTAAACGATTCTCAATTTTCATAACCGATGCTAACTTTTGGTTTTAAACCTTCTATCATTTCTTCAGTAATTTGCTCTAAATCAAACTGATATTGCCAATTCCAATCTTGTTTTGCCGAAGAATCATCGATGCTTGCTGGCCAAGAATCTGCTATAGCTTGCCTAAAATCTGGTTTGTAATCAATTTCAAATTCTGGAATGTGTTTTTTTATGGCATTGGTTAATTTTTTTGGAGTTAAACTTATAGCAGACAAATTATATGACGAACGAATTTTTATTTGTTCGCTTGGTGCAGACATAATTTGAATTGTGGCTTTAATGGCATCATCCATATACATCATTGGCAAAGCCGTGTCTTCTTTTAAAAAACAAGTATATTTTTTACGACTCAAAGCTTGGTGAAATATTTCAATAGCATAATCGGTTGTGCCACCGCCAGGTTGTGTTTTGTAGCTGATCAATCCAGGATATCTCAAGCTTCTTACATCCACATCATATCTATTGTGATAATAAGCACACCAACGCTCACCGGTTTGTTTGCTTATGCCGTAAACCGTTGAAGGTTCCATAACCGTTTGTTGTGGCGTGTTTTTCTTTGGTGTTGAAGGTCCAAACACCGCAATGCTTGAAGGCCAAAATATTTGTTTTATTTTTTGTTCTTTGGCTAAGTTTAATACATTGAATAAAGTATCCATATTGAGTTGCCAACCTTTCATCGGAAATTTTTCGGCTGTAGCACTTAACATTGCTGCCATAAGATAAACTTGATCAATATTGTAATGCAAAATCACATCTTCTAAAGCCGAAGCATCAGTTGCATCTAAGATTTCAAATGATCCTGAAGCCATCAAAGTCTCGTCGCCTTCTCTTATATCGCTGGCTATAACTTGATGACTACCATATTTTTCTCTTAATTTTAAAGTTAATTCGCTTCCGATTTGCCCGCAAGCACCAATTATTAATATCTTTGGACTCATAAGTTGACTTCTATTTGGAAATTATATTTTTGATAATTTTTGAGTTTAAAAATAAGTTTTTTTAAACATTATTACTCAAAATTGAAGTTAATTTGATGATTTTAAAAAAATCAATACATAGAAGCCTGATGAACACATTTTTAAGATTTATATTTTTCGTTTTTATAAGCAGTTTTATGATTGCATGTCAAAACAAATCTAACTCTAATCAACTCAGTGAAGCTGAAAAAGCCAAAGAAGATAGTTTAAAGTTAAAATTAGACATCAAATCCTATCGGGTCACCAAACTCAGTCCACAAGCAGATTCATTAGTAAAATCTTGGCCGATGTATGAAGAACTAAAAATTGAAGTCAATCGTTTAGAAAATTATACACTTCAAGATGTTATTTCGAATATATCGACACTTAATGGTGTTGTAGATTCTTTGCAACAAACCATTCCAGCTGTCGTGGATACTTTTCCTGTAAAATCGAGAATTAATGTGTTAAACACAAAAGCAAAACACATGATGCTTCTATGCGAAAAACAACAGCCTAAACTCAAAGATATCAAAAAAATGGCTGAAGAATATCCGTTTGAATTTAACAATTTGAACATTCAACTCAATGAAGTTTTTATTGAGCTGCCAGAGTTTGATGATTAAATTTAATTAAGAATGAGTTGACTTGATTGAAATTTTGATATGAATTTTTGTATCAAAATCATCCATTTAGTTTAAAAATCTATTCTCGGTACACTTCTCGATGACAGTATCAAAACGCAATAAAAGTTAGGCTAATCAATATTTATAACCTTGACCTTCATCAGATTCTATACCTACTCCAAGGCTTAAGACCATTCGGTTGACAAAATTAAAATAAGAGACAACCAAAGTGGCATCGAGAATTGCAGAATCACTAAAACCTTCAGATTTTAGTATTTGTGTGACGTCTGATGATTCTGCTTCACCTGGATTTAAGGTTACTTTTTGAGCGTATTCGCATAATGCCAAATCATCTTTAGATAAATCTAAATCCTTGAAATCATTTCTCAGTTGCTGAACCTTTTGTTCATTTTTCCAATAGTGATTTAAGGCTGAGCTGTGATGTATTTGGCAATACTCGCATTGATTGGCTACAGAAACCACAACAGCTATCATTTCTCTTCTGGCTCGACTGAGTTCAGATTTTGAAAACATAATTTCCATATATAATTCCATATGCTTCACAATGCTTTCAGGGCGAAGGCTTTGAATTTTATGGACTTCAGCTAACTTTCCGCGTGATTGAGTTAATTGGTCGTATATTTCTTTTAAACGACCTTCAGCTTCTTGCTCATGAATAACTTTTATCCGACTCACTATTTAGGAATATTGTTCACGATGTCTTCAACTTTAGAGCGGTTTTTATAATTTGGGTCAAAATGTCTCCAAACTACTTTCCTATCAGTGTCAATAATATAAGTTGCTGGAATAGGCAATTGCTGAGAGTCATCTGAATGGGCGTTTTTCAAATCAGCATTCAACATGGTATTGTAGGCTGTTCGTGTTGCTGCATCGGGTCTAAATTTTACATCAAACATATCAGCTATTTTATAATCTTTATCATACAAAAGAGTATATGAGGCTTTGGTTTTCTCTTGAGTTAATTGAAGTTTATCAGGTTTTTCTGGTGAAATAGCCACCAGCTGAGCACCTGCTTCAGTGATTTTTTCTAACTCTTTTTCAAGCTCGCTTAAATGTTGATTGCAAATCGGACACCAATGACCACGATAAAAAACAATAACCACTGGGCCGTTTTTCAGAGCTTTGTAGAGCTCAAATGTTTCGTCTAAACTTTCGGCTTTAAAATTTTCTACTGTAGCACCAACTTCTAAACCTTTAGCCTCTTTAGCTTTTCGATAGTTGTTTTGTGAATTTGCAAATAGTCCCATAATCAATATTAGATTTAATAATACATATTTTGTTTTCATCGGTTTTAATTTTTTTTTATAAATATAAAAAAAGGCAACCAAAACAATTGCCTTTTAACATTAGTGATGTTCTTCTTTATTTATATTCTGCTTTTGCTGTTACTTCTACTTTATCTGCGATATTAGTAGAAGGTTTACCTCTTTTAAAAGTAATATCATAATCTGCTAAGGTAATATAGAATTTAGTTTCTAAACTCACTTTACCGTTAGATACTTTGATTGTAGCATCTTCAGTAACAGGATTTGTTACACCTTTTATAGTCATTTCTCCTTGAACATTAGCAGTATATGTGCCATCAGAATCAAAATCTATTTCTGATAAGTTGGTTATGTTACCAACATACTTAGCTTTTGGATATTTGCTTGTATGCAAAAATTTCTTTTGGTTAAAGTGTTTTTGCATTAACGATTTTGGAAATTCAAATCCTTGCATTGGCACTGAAAATACAATTTTACCTGTTGATTTGTCAATGGTGCTAACTGCTGTGTAATTATTTGCTTCAATATCTTCAGCTGGCGTGGTTGAGAAAAACTTGATGTGTGTCTTTGAACTTACTAACTTGTCTCCAAAGGTTGAAAAGGCAAATAAACCTAATACTGTAACAAATGCGATGCTTAATACTTTTAATTTTTTCATTATTCTTGTTTTTAAATTTTAAATTATTGTTTGTAGTAAGTCGGTTACTTTTTAATGACCTTACTTTTTTCTACAATCACGTTTTCATACATCTCTAAATCTTCATCAAATGAAGCTCCAGAACGTATAACACCTTTAATGGTAATGGTTGAGCCTTGTTTGACTTGTTTAGCTTCGGCTGATGTTTCTTCGGTAAATGATGCTTGCACGCCTGCTTTTGCAGTATCAGATTTCAATAGAATGACTGTATTTCCATTAAAATCTTCACTCACCTCACTCACTTGTCCTTCAATTTCTAAAACTTTAGACTCGCCATCAGCAGCAAGGTACTTTTCATTTGCAGCTTCATTATCTTTTAAATATTCCTGAACAATATCAGAAGCTTTAAGTGCGTAATCGGTTTTTGCTGATTGGACATCGCGGTGTGGTTGATAAATAATAATTACCGCAACAATACCAATAATTATTACCAAGCCTAAAACAACTAATAGTATTTTCTTGATGACTTTTTTCTTACTCATGATAAATTGTTTTAATTTTATACATTTACTTAGACAGCGTTTTATTTTAAACCTAACAGAATTTCATTTTAAATTTTAACATTTTAATTTTAAATACTGTAAATCAATAATTTATGACATACAAAATAGTTCAATCTGATAATTTCATCATTGGATATAACGAGAATAAACCCATTGTTGCCGACCTAACTTATACCGAAAATGACCAAGCTCAACCCGTCGTTATTTTTTGCCACGGTTATAAAGGTTATAAAGATTGGGGTGCGTGGCATCTAATAGGTCAAGAGTTTGCAAAAGCTGGTTTTGCGTTTTTAAAATTCAACTTTTCTCATAATGGTGGCACATTTGAAAATCCAATTGACTTTCCTGATTTAGAAGCCTTTGGAAATGATAATTACAGCAAACAAATGAGTGATTTGAAGCAGGTTATTAATTTTGTAATAGAGCAAAAAAAACCTTTACCGCGAGTCAATACGTCTAAAATCTCACTGATTGGACACAGCCGTGGCGGTGGTATTGTTTGCTTGACAGCTTTTGAAAATCAAGATGTTGATAAACTTGTCACTTGGTCGTCTGTTTCTAACTATAAAAATCGATTTCCTAAAGGTGAAGATTTAAAACAATGGCAAAATAAAGGTGTTTATTACGTCAAAAATGGTCGCACAAAACAAGATATGCCACACTACTATCAGTTTTATGAAGATTTCTTAGCAAACCAAGACCGATTTGATATTCAAAATGCTGTTCAAAACCTGAAACAACCCTTTTTAATTTTGCACGGTGAAGACGATGAAACTGTAAAACTTGAAGAAGCTCACAAATTAAATGATTGGTGTGATCAAGCCGAATTAAAAATTATCCCAAATGCCACACATACTTATAACACCAAACAACCTTGGGATAAAACAGAACTTTCAAAAGAATTGAAATCTGCAGTTGATGAAAGCATTACTTTTTTAAAAAATGATAATTAGAATCATGAAACCTTTTGCACTTCTTCTTTTATTTGCATTAAATTCACAACTTATTATGGCACAGCAAACTTATTTAGCTCTTGGTGATTCATACACTATTGGCGAAGGACTTAAAATTGAAAACTCTTGGCCTTATCAACTTCAAGACCTATTAAATAATAATGGTTTTAATATAGAACAACCCAAAATTATCGCCAAAACCGGTTGGCGAACCGACGAGTTGATCCGTGCCATTCAAGAACAAAAAACAGATGAGAAACAATATGATATCGTGTCTTTATTAATAGGTGTCAATAATCAATATCAAAACAAAGCTTTGTCTCAATATAAAAAAGAGTTTAAAAAATTGCTGGAAATCGCAATTTCTAAATGCAAAAGCAACAATCAAGGCGTTTTTGTTGTCAGCATTCCAGATTATGGTGTAACGCCATTTTCCCAAGAAAAAGATAAACCCAATGTCATAAAAGAATTAAAAAAATACAACACCATTGCCAAAAAGCAATGTCAAAAACACGATGTGGCGTTTTATGATATTACAGATTTGTCAGCAAAATTGAGCCATTCTGATGAAATGCTCATCAATGACCGTCTGCATCCCAATGACAATCAATATCAAGCTTGGGTTCAATCGTTGTTACCACAATTAAAACCACAATTGAATAACTTGTAATGCAAGAAGATTTTTTACATCATATTTGGCAATACCAAAAGTTTCAACACAAAGAAGCTTTAAAAACCAATCAAGGAGAAATTCTTCAAATTCTATCTGTTGGTCAACATAATCAGCATCAATCAGGACCAGATTTTTTTAATGCTAAAATTAAAATTGATGACCAAATTTGGGCTGGCAATATTGAAATTCATCTCAAATCTTCAGATTGGTATGCACATCAACATCAAAAAGATTCGGCTTATGATAATGTAATTTTACATATCGTTTGGGAAGACGATGTTGAAGTTTATCGTGCCGATAATACGATTATTCCAAGCTTGTCTTTAAAAGAAAAAGTTGACTCTGAAGTTTTTAAACGTTATGAACAGCTTTTAAAAGTCAAATCACAACAACTCAATTGTGAAAAAAACTTTGCTGATTTTGATGATTTTGTATTGCAAAACTGGTTAGAACGTCTGTTTATAGAGCGTTTGGAACGTAAATCAAATTTGATTTTAAAACTATTAAATCAAAGCCAAAACAATTGGGAAGCCGTTTTGTTTCAACTACTGTGCAAGAATTTTGGTTTGAATGTCAATGGCACTGCTTTTCTACAAATGGCAAAATCTATACCTTATAAGGTAATAGCCAAACACCATCAAAATATTGAAGATTTAGAAGCTTTATTATTAGGACAAAGTAGCCTTTTAGAAATCGATACAGAAGAACAATACATCAAAAATTTACAAGACCGTTATCGATATCTTAAACACAAATACCAACTTGCAGCGGTCGATGAAAAACCTCAGTTTTTTAGGCTAAGACCCGACAATTTTCCAAGTTTACGTCTGGCTGAATTAGCAGAAGTTTATCATCAACAACCTCAACTTTTTCAGGATATTATTTCTGTTAAAAACAAAAAAGATATTTATAAATTATTTGACATAGAATTATCAGAATTTTGGAAAACCCATTACAGTTTAACCAAACAGAGCAAACCAAAAACCAAACGATTGAGTCAAAACTTTGTAGATTTGTTGATCATCAACACGATAATTCCATTAAAATTTTGTTACCAAAAACACACCACCAATGAATTATCTAATGACAAACTTTTTGAATTAGTTAGTAGCCTAAAGCCTGAACGCAATCGAAAAGTTGATGTTTTTGAAAATCTTCGTCCAAAAACCAATCAGAATGCTTTGCACTCACAAGCCTTACTTCAACTCAAAACTGAATATTGCGATAAAAACTATTGCTTGAAATGCCATCTCGGAAAACGCATTCTCAACCATTCAATCTAAAAAACTTTCAATAGCCAAATCATAGCTTCTCAACCCAAAACCACTGATGCTACCAAAAACCACAGGACTGATGTAAGAATGTTTTCTGAAATCTTCACGTGCAAAAACATTAGAGATATGCACTTCAACAACTGGAGTTTCTAAAGCTTTTATGGCATCAGCAATAGCAATTGACGTATGCGAATAAGCAGCAGCATTAAGCACAATACCATCAACATTGTCATCGGCTTCGTGAAGCTCGGAAATGATTTCCCCTTCAATATTAGAATGAAAATAAGAAAGCTCAAGGCTTTTAAATTTCATTTGCAATTCAGAAAAATAATCTTGAAAGCTAGTCTTGCCATATATCTCAGGTTCACGACTACCGAGAAGATTAAGGTTTGGTCCGTTGATGATGTGGATTTTCATAAAGTTTATTTTGGTTTAAAAATACTGAAATAAATCACTAACTCATAAAAATAAAAGCAAAAAATAAAATAGCTGTAAAAATGTTAGCTGACATTTTAAAATAATTTAAACTAAAAACTTGAAATATAAATTTATAATTGTAAATTTGCACCCCTTTAAAAAGGACTAGTTTTAATTATAAAAATATTGAAGTGGATACATTAAGTTACAAAACCGTTTCGGCAAACACGCAAACTGTTGATAAACAGTGGGTTTTAGTCGATGCTGAAAATCAAACTTTAGGACGATTATCGTCTGCCGTTGCAAAGATTTTAAGAGGCAAAAACAAGCCGAATTTTACACCTCATGTAGATTGCGGCGATAATGTGGTCGTAATTAACGCCGATAAAATAAAATTATCTGGCAAAAAATGGGATGATAAAGTATATATCAGTCACACTGGCTATCCAGGTGGTCAACGTAGCAAAACCGCCACTCAAGTTTTTGAAAAACACCCCGAGCGTCTAATAGAAAAAGCCGTTAAAGGAATGCTACCTAAGAATAAATTAGGGGCTGATTTATTTAGAAATCTTCGTGTTTTCTCAGGAGACAAACACGATATTGAAGCTCAAAAACCCGAAAAAATTAACTTAAACGAATTATTGTAATCCATGGAGACAATTCATAAAATAGGTCGTAGAAAAACATCAGTTGCACGTATTTATATGACAGAAGGCAAAGGCAATGTTGTTGTTAACGGAAAAAAAGTAAATGAATACTTTACAACAGGACCTTTATTATACAAAATCAATCAAGCATTTGAATTGACCGAAACCGAAAAACAATACGACCTTAAAGTCAATGTTTTAGGTGGTGGCATCACAGGTCAAGCTGAAGCTATAAGAATGGCAATTGCTAGAGCACTTTGTGAAGTCGATGAAGAAAATCGTAGTAAACTTAAGCCAGAAGGTCTTTTAACTAGAGATCCAAGAATGGTTGAGCGTAAAAAATTCGGTCAGAAAAAAGCAAGAAAGAAATTCCAATTCTCAAAACGTTAATCTATATATTAAATCATTTTTGTTGTTATCTTGACGACAAATGTCAAGAAATTAGTTTAGCATCTAAACAATCAAGGCATAAAAACCACTTGGTTGTTGCTATACCAACAGAACGTAAACTACTAAAAAAATGGCAAAACAAGCAGAAGTAAAAGAACTCCTTGACGCAGGTGTCCACTTTGGTCACCTCACTAGACGATGGAATCCTAACATGGCACCATACATTTATATGGAGCGTAATGGTATTCACATTATCAACCTTTACAAAACAGCAGCTAAATTAGACGAAGCTACAAATGCACTCACTAAAATTGCTGCCAGTGGTCGCAAAATCCTTTTTGTAGCCACCAAAAAACAAGCTAAAGAAATTGTTGCAGAACAAGCAAGCAAAGCCAACCAACCTTATATCACAGAAAGATGGCCTGGTGGAATGCTTACTAATTTTGTAACTATCAGAAAATCAGTAAAGAAAATGGCTGCGGTTGACCGTATGAAAAAAGACGGAAGTTTTGATACTTTGTCTAAGAAAGAAAAACTTCAAGTCAATCGTATGAGAGCTAAACTTGAAAAAAACTTAGGTTCTATTTCTGATATGACTAGACTTCCTGGAGCTCTATTTGTTGTTGATATCATTAAAGAAAACATCGCTGTCAAAGAAGCACAAAAACTAAATATTCCCGTCTTTGCTATGGTTGATACCAACTCTGACCCTAGAGAAGTTGACTATGTGATTCCAGCAAATGATGATGCATCAAAATCAATCAATAAAATTATTAGTTTTGTAGCTGATGGTATTATTGAAGGTCTTGACAAAAGAGAAAACCAGAAAAAAGAAGATGCAGCAAAAAAAGAAGCTGAGAAAAAAGCCAAAGAAGAAGCTAAGTTAGAAGAAGCCAAAAAAGAAAAAGAAAAGAAAAAAGCAGAAGAAGATAAAAAGGCTGATGAAAAAGCACAAGCTAAAAAAACAGCCGATAAAGTCGAAGAAAAGAAAGAAACCAAAACCCCAGACAACAATACAAAAGACAAAAAAGAAACTTCTGTAAAGTCTGAAGAAAAATCTAAAGAAGAAGAAACAAAATCTTAATCACTCAATTTACAATTTTTAAATAATCATGACAAAAATAACTGCTGCAGACGTTAAAAAACTTAGAGAACAAACTGGTGCTGGTATGATGGATTGCAAAAAAGCCTTAGTTGAAACTGATGGCGATTTTGACAAAGCTATAGAAGTGCTACGTAAAAAGGGTCAAAAAGTTGCAGCCAAAAGAGCTGATCGTGAGTCATCAGAAGGTGTTGCTATTGCTTTGGTTAATGATGACAACTCGAAAGGGGTTATCATTTCACTGAATTGCGAAACTGACTTTGTTGCTAAAAATGAAGATTTTATAAACTTAGCTAAAAGTTTAGCCCAAAAGGCACTTAATGTTTCTTCTAAGGAAGAGCTTTTAAAACAAGACTTTGAAAGCATTACAGTTGAAGAAAAACTTATTGAACAAACTGGTGTTATTGGCGAAAAAATAGAACTCGGTGCTTTTGAAATTTTAGAAGCCCCATTTGTTGGCTCTTATATTCATGCTGGTAACAAAATAGCCGTTTTAAGTGGTTTATCTAAAGCTGTTGACAATGCTGAAGAATTGGCTAAAGATGTTGCTATGCAAGCTGCAGCTATGAACCCTGTTGCCTTAAACGAAGATGGCGTTGACCAAGCTACAATTGACAAAGAAATAGAAATAGCTAAAGACAATTTAAGACAAGAAGGCAAGCCAGAAGATATGCTTGATAAAATTGCTCAAGGCAAATTGAAACGTTTTTTTAAAGACAACACTTTAGTGAATCAAATGTTTATTAAAGACAACAAAACTTCTGTTGCACAATATGCTAAAACTTTTGGCGATGTAGAAGTTGTTGGTTTTAAACGTGTTGCTTTAGGATAAGCAATTAGACTAAATCATCTAAAATTATTTTATTTGTCACGCTCAACTCGTTTCAGCGTCTTATGTAATTTTAGATGATTTTTTTTATGGTCTTAACTTCCGCCAAATTTGATTCCAACGGTAGTGCCTCAGATATTGTCCTTCTTCCCTGCTCAATAAAAAGTTGAGTTTTTTATTTTTAGATTTCAAGTAAGAGTTTAAAACAACTTTAAACTTAGATAATTGATTTCTTTGTTTTGCAATTTTTAAAGATGCAATTAACGTCAGTAAAAAACTATACCTTAATGCATAAAAAACTTGGCCTTGTTTTTTAAAATATGAGTCTTGATAGGAAGTTGCTGTTGGCTTTAAATGTTTGACAGGCAAATTATGTAAGACATTGATTTTCCATTTTTTATATCTTAATTTAAATTCATCTGCCGTATCCCAACCCATTTGAGAAGGTAAACCTCCTATGTCTTTAAAAGCTTCTACTCGATAGGCTTTTAAAGCCCCGCGAATATGATCTAAATTAGTTAGTTTTTCTGTTTGCCAACGACCACTATTTTCTACACTACAAACGCCACCACATAATCCAATTTTTTTATCACTCACAAAAGCCTTATTAATTTCTTCAAGATAATGAGATGGAAAAATTAAGTCGGCATCAAATTTACAGATGATATCAAAATCATTTAAGTTTAGACTATTTAAGCCTTTTTTAAAAGCATTTATCACTTTTTGACCAGGTAAATGCTTTGTTTCTGAAGCTTGATAAATAGAAGTTATTATTGTATTTTTATTTTCAAACGCTTTGATGATTTCTCCTGTGTTATCAGTTGAAGAATCATCAACTACGACAATCGTATGTGGTTTTAAGGTTTGATTTAATAATGATTTTAAACATTTTGATAAATGTTCTTCTTCATTATAAGCAGGAATAATGACTGCAAATTTTAGATGCTTAGCGACGTTTTGCATAAACCAAATAATACCTTGGTGTAAAGTAACGTAAAATTGGTCTAAAACCTATTTTGTTTACAGGATTTGTAAATTTTTCTCGTTTCTGAATTTGCCAACCAGCCTTTTCCAGCAACCAATCAAATTGCCAATCTTCAAACTCGTGATAGTGTCTGTCCCTTTTGTCGGTTTTACTTCTATAAGCATTGGCAAACCATAAATTTAAAGGTACACTAGCCACAAGATGTTCAGCTTTAATGGCTTTTAGAATATTGTAAGGAGCTATGAGATGTTCAAAAATTTCAAAGGCTGTAACGACTTCTGCTTTGGATTTTTCAACAGCTGAGAAATCTTCGTCTAAATCTTCGCCATTTGTATTTTCTACTTGATAGCCTTCATCTTGCATAATTTTAGAAAATGGATTTTTTACACCTAAATCTAAAATATGAGTTTGAGCTGGAATATTTTTATTTAAAAATTCTAAAGTATGTTTATAACGTTTATGCGGAAACCTGTCGTCGTACATCTCAGATTTGGTAGGTCAATGCATTAATATTCATTCCTGCACCAACACTGGCAAACATGATGATATCGCCTTTTTCTAAAGTTTGATTTTTGAAATGACCTTTCAGGAATAAATCATATAATGTTGGGATGGTAGCCACACTGCTATTGCCCAGCTTATCGATACTCATCGGCATTATTTTATCTGGCATTTCCAAACCATATAGTTTATAAAATCTTTGGACGATTGCTTCGTCCATTTTTTCGTTGGCTTGGTGAATAAATATTTTTTTTAACTGTTTAATATCTTTTCCCGATTGGTCAAAACAAGACTTCATGGCTTTTGGCACATTTGATAAAGCAAAATTATAAATTTTTCTTCCATACATTTTGATGTAACCAGTTCTATCACTAACGTTAGATTTATTATTGGTTTCGCCAAAGTAAATATAGTGTGATTCTTTTTCGGTGAAAGTTGCCGATTCATGCGAAAGAATGCCACTATCATCATCACTTTTTTCATATATGGTTGCTCCTGCTCCATCAGAATATATCATACTGTCTCTGTCGTGAGGATCAACAACACGCGATAAGGTTTCGGCACCAATAACCAAACAGCGTTTAGCTAATCCACTTTCAATAAAAGCTTTGGCCTGAATACTGCCTTGCAGCCAACCTGGACATCCAAATATGATATCATAAGCAACGGTTCTATGATTTTTTATTTTCAAAAAACGCTTCACCCGAGAACCTATACTTGGCAAAATGTCAGTTTGAGTTGTGCCGTGTTTGACATCTCCAAAATTGTGAGCCACAATGATATAATCTAAAGTTTCAGGATCTATTTTGGCATCATTTATTGCTTTTTGTGCTGCAATGAGTGCTATATCAGAGACATTGAGATCATCACTTACATATCGGCGTTCTTTGATGCCAGTGATTTGTTCAAACTTTTTGATGATAACTTGTGGGTTATCATCGAAATCTTTACCCGTTTCTGTATAAAATTTATGATTTAAAAAATCTTCATTTGTCCTTACAATTTCGGGAATATAACAACCAAATCCAGTGATTTTTACAGCCATAATTTTTTATCTTAAAAAAGAGTTTGCAATTTAATAAACATCTTATAAAGCAAAGCCTTAATTATAATTAAAATGAATGTTTTTATTTAAAAAGCAGTTTAAAAATCCTACGAAAAACAAATCACAAGCCGAACAACGTTGCAAAGTTTTGAACACTTAAACGATTGAGATATTTTAAAAAAAAATCAATATCTTTAAACATTAGTTAAATTTCATTAATTTAGAATTTATGGATATTGATAAAACCATTCGCCTGCGTCCACGATTTCAGCACAAAACTTCGCTTGAAAAAACTGAATTATTAGATCGTATTAAACTCTTGAAATCAAAATACAAATCTCAATATCGACTTACTCAGTCTGACAATCACCTGTGGATATATCATCTAAGAAGCCGTGAAAAAATTTTCACCCCAAACTTACATCTTGAAATTATTGAAGACGAAAATACTCAAACCACAATAAAAGGGCTTTACAGTCCAAATAATTCATATTGGACTTTGTTCATTTTTCTACATCTTATTTTAGTCTGTTTGTTTATTGGATTTGCTATAATGGCTTACACAAAATCTGTGGTTAATGCCCCGTTTATGCTGTATGTTTATTTGATGATTGCCGTTGTTTTAGTTTGGATAGGTCTCTATTTTTTTGCACGATACAATCGGAAACGCGGATTGTCTCAAGCTTATGAATTGGAAGATGTTTTTAAGGACTGGGTTAAAGAAAATTGATTGGTATTTAATATTACGATCCGATTTGTGCCAGTAATTTCATGTATATGATCTGTGGCAATACTTCTGTGTGCTTAGCGTTCGGTGTCATTTTCATTTGCGTGCTTCCTGATTTTGATGTTATAAAAATATAAATTGCTCGCGAAAAACTCACATCCAAATTTTCGATTTTGCGATTTCGCAGGTATTACTTATAGCATCGTGTTGGCACTTGCTTTATCGCTTTTTTTAATCATTTTTTTCGTTTTTTGGTTAATATTATGCTTAAATTTTAATTCTGATTAACCTAAAATTATATCACTATAAATCAGTTGTTTATATTTTATTCGAAGTTTCAACTTTCAATCCTAAATTTACTCATTTTACGTTAGTCGAGAGATTAAAGTTTCTGCGAGTTTATGAGGGATTGTGCACAAACACAGTGCAAATTTACTAAAAGACACCCTGAAACACCCAAAATAAAGTCAAAAATATCGTAAACGATACACTTTGGGTAAGTTATGATTTTAAATTGTCGAAAACAGAAAAAATATTATTGGATTAAAAAAAGTAAACTACACCAATTAAAACACTCTGAATAACACTTTCCGAAAGACGATATCCCCAATAATTTTTGCAAAAAGAAGGCTAAACTCAACGGTTTAGTTCAACACAATTTTTCATCATTGGTGCTGTGTTCTCGACGAAAACTTAGTTGTTGGCATTAGTAATTTACGCTATTGTTAAATCGTCTTTACTTAATTTCAATTTTGAATTATCTAATTTTTTAATCGTTGATCTAATTTTTACTCTATCAGATTGGGACAAAAAAGTCGGCACCAAATCAGTTAAATCAATTTTCAAAATTCGATTAATAACAATTAAATCTTTTAAGGAAAAAGGACTTACACCATTTATCAGTTCAGACATATAGGATTTGCTTTGGTGTCCCAAAATTTTCCCAAAGTCTTGTTGTGTTAGGTTTAAGTTCTTTAATTTCTTTCTTATCAGCTCTTTTCTTCGCTGGATAAATAAACGTTCCTTTTCGGCAATCAATTCCGCAACATCGCTTTCACGTAGTTTTTTGTCAGATATTTTAGATTCCGCACTCCAATTCTCATTTTCGTACTGCTCAATTAAATCTCTTAACTTTTTTCGAACGGATTTGAATTTCGGATTTTCTTTTGAAAGAACACGTAGTTTTCTGTCCGCAATCAATGCTCTTTCAAAATCCAGTTCATTTTGAATTTTTCCAGTTTTTATTAGTTGAGATATGTCAAATTGTGTTTTCATAATATTGTTTTTAAATCCAATCGTTAGACTTTAACCACTTTTTTATCGTGTTTCTATTGTTCCTAAAAGTCGTTTCGTATTGTTGGTGTGTTCCTGCCCAAACCACTGTTGCTTCATTACCGTCAAACTCAATCATAATCATTGTTCTGTGAACATTGATGTTGAAAAAATAAAATCCATCACTATGAACATTATCAGCATCCTGTCTCGTTTCGTTTAATTCCGTTTGGTCTTTCCAATCATTCTCGTCAACATCCTTAATTAGCTTGTCGATAGCTTTGGTTAAAGGAACATTTCCTTTGTTCTTTCTCTTTAGCTTTTCTAATATTTTCTTATTGGTCAGTCTCATTTACTATTGCAAATATATATATAAAAGTTCGGATAATTACCGAACTTTATAAATTTTCTTTTATTACTGCCAATGGTTTGTGTATAAATCGTTGGGCATATCGGAGCGATTATCTGTCCACCGAAACTAAAAGTTTGGTATGAGCTATACACTTGAAATTTACCACTGTCCGCCCATTTTTTATATACAGTGTTGTGCAATCGTGCTTCTTTTTCGTCCGTATGTTGACTCAGACACAATTATATTATTGACAAGCTTTGGCTCGTGTGGTTGCTTTAAGCGACTTGGCAATGTGTATAGCTTAGAGTTTTGGCATTTCTTAGTCTGTTGTTAATTCTTTTGCTATCATTTCTGCTTGTTTCAAAACGGTTTCTGTCGCCAGTTTTTGCATGTCTGGCGGATAGCCGTATTGTCTCAAAGTCCGTTTGATGATTACTTTCAGTTTCGCTCGGACACTTTCTTTTATTGTCCAGTCGATGGATGCGTTTTTCTTAACTCTTTCTGTTAGTATTACTGCAAGCTCTCTCAGTTTATCTTGTTGCATGAGTTGCTTTGCACTTTCATTATTTGCAACCGCTGTATAAAAAGCATATTCAAAATCAGAGAGTCCAAGGGTTTTGGCTTCGCTGTCCATGTTCACAATCTCCTTGCTGAGATTGATCAGTTCTTCCATCACTTCAGCTGCTGTCAGAATCTTGTTGTGATATTTTTTGATGGAGTTTTCGAGCATTTCTTTGAGCGACTTGCTTTTGACCAGATTCTTTTTGGAACGTGCTTTTATTTCATCATTCAGCAGCTTCTTTAAAACTTCTAGTGCCACATTTTTGTGTTCCATTCCCTTCAGTTCCATCAAAAAGTCTTCCGATAGAATGGAAATGTCCGGTTTCTTGATTCCTGCTGCGTCAAAGACATCAATCACTTGTTCAGATACCAAGGCTTGGTCAATTACTTGACGAATGGTTGTTTCAATTTCTTCGTCTGTTCTTCCAGTGCCTGTACTGTCAAACTTGGCTAATCTTGCTTTAACGGCCTGAAAAAATGAAACTTCATCCTTTACGTCCATGGCCTGTTCATGTGGAACAGCAATTGCGAAGGCTTTCGAAAGAGCTGTTACTTCAGTAATGAAACGTTTCTTGCCATCTTCCAAGCCGAGAATATGTTCTTCAGCTGCTAAGATCATGGAAAGCTTTTTATTGGTTTCTGCTTGGAAATAATCTTCATAAGGGAAGCCATTAAACATTTGAGAAACAACTTCCATTTTTTCAAGCATTAACTTCACAGCTTGTTCCTGGGCTATGGTTGGGTCTCCTTTTCCACCTGCATCTGAGTAAAATGAAAGTGCCTTTTTCAAGTCAGAAGCAATGCCCAAGTAATCGACTACCAAACCACCGGGTTTGTCTTTGTAAACCCGGTTCACTCTGGCAATGGCTTGCATCAGGTTGTGGCCTTTCATGGGTTTATCGATGTAAAGCGTGTGCATGCTTGGTGCATCAAAACCTGTGAGCCACATATCGCGAACGATTACGAGTTTCAATTCATCTTCCGGGTCTTTCATGCGATCGGCAAGGGCTCTTCGCTGTTGTTTGGTGGTATGGTGTTTGGCAATTTTTGGGCCGTCTGACGAAGCAGAGGTCATCACCACTTTAATTACGCCTTTGTCTAAATCATCTGAATGCCAATCGGGTCTTACTTTAATAATCTCATCGTACAGTTCCGCAGCTATTCGCCTTGACATGGCGACAATCATTCCCTTACCTTCAAATACTTCTTGCCGGTGGTTGAAATGCTGAATGATATCGTTGGCAACATTATTTACTCGGTTTTCACTACCGATCAAGGCTTCCAACTGCGTCCATTTGGCTTTAGCTTTTTGAGTTTCGGTCAGTTCTTCTCCGTCTAATTCTGAATCAAGCTCTTCAACGAGTTTTTTACCTTCTTCGCTCAGATTTACTTTCGCCAATCTACTTTCGTAGTAAATGCGAACGGTGGCTCCATCTTCTACTGCCTGGGCAATGTCATACACATCAATGTAGTTTCCGAAAACCGCAGGTGTGTTTACATCTGTGCTTTCGATAGGTGTTCCTGTAAAGCCAATGTAGGTAGCATTCGGTAAAGCATCACGCATGTACTTGGCAAAACCATACACGGTCTTCTTGCCGATTACATTACCGTGCTCGTCTTTATCATCTACTGTTTTGGCCTTGAAGCCGTATTGCGTTCGGTGTGCTTCATCAGCGATCACTACTACATTTTCACGTTCAGAAAGTGTTTCATACACATTGCCTTCGTCAGGTTGAAATTTTTGAATGGTGGTGAAGATTACCCCTCCGGAGGCCACTTTCAAACGCTCTTTCAAATCATCCCGATTCTCAGCTTGTTTGGGTTCTTGTCTCAGTAACTGGGTCGAAGATGCGAATGTGTCAAAAAGTTGGTCATCCAAATCGTTACGGTCAGTAATGACTACAACGGTAGGATTGTCTAAAGCCAAAACGAGTTTTCCAGTAAAAAACACCATGGAAAGCGATTTGCCACTTCCTTGTGTGTGCCATACCACACCGCCTTTTCGGTCTCCTTTGGGTTGAGTTTTTACTCCCAGAACGCCATAACTTTCGGGCGATTCCATCACCATGCTGGTTGGTGTTTCTTTTTCTAAAGTAAAACCTGTAGCTCTCATGGCAGATTCTATCGCTCGATTCACCGCATAATATTGATGATAGGCAGCCAACTTCTTGACAGTTGTAATTGTGGCAACTCCGGTTTTAGCATCCTCTTTTTTTGATTTTTCAAACACAATGAAATGCCGCACCAAATCGAGCAGGGTTTCTTTGTTCAGCATGCCATTGATAAGGGTTTCCATTTGGCTCACCAGATGCGATGCCTCTTCTTTACCGTCTGCGGACTTCCAGGTCATGAAGCGACTCATGCCTGATGATAGCGTTCCTGCTCTGGCTTCCAATCCGTCTGAAATAATGGTAAAAGCATTATAGGTAAACAGACTTGAAATGGTGGCTTTGTAGGTTTCTATTTGCCGAAATGCCGATTTAATGGTAGCGTTTTCATCTGCTGCATTTTTAAGCTCCATAACCACCAATGGAATGCCGTTGACAAACAGAATGATATCAGGGCGTTTGTTGACGCCATCTTCCACAACGGTAAACTGATTGGCAACTATAAAATCATTGTTCTCTGGTATGTTGAAATCCACCAACCAAACCAAATCGCCTCTTTGCTGTCCATCTTTTTGATAGCTCACCTTGATGCCTTCGGTCAATAATCGGTGGAACTGTTCATTATTGGTCAGCAGTTCGGGTGAGTTGAGCCGCTGAATTTCTTTGGTTGCTTCCTCCTGGGCTTCCGTTGGAACGGTTGGGTTTATTCTCCTTATAGCTTCTTTTAATCGTTCAGCGAGCAGTATTTCTTCATAAGAACTGCGCTCAGGATTTTCACCATCATGGGCAATGTTTGGTGCATAAATGTATTGGTAGCCCAGATGCTCCAACAATTTGATGGTGAATTCTTCAATGGTGTTTTCGGTCAACCTACTGTGCATTATTTTTACCTTTTTTAACGCGATTAAATTTATCATCATTCCATTTCAGAGGATTGTTGATGATATATTTCAATATATTTTGATATGATTTATCGTTGCGGATGATGTGGTCGTGATAATTGGATTGAAAAAAATGATTGGTTCTGTTGTATTTGGGAATATCCAAATGGTATTCGTCAATATAATCGTCAATTTTTGAATTAATTACCGATTTAAACCCACCAATGAATGATGAAATTGATTTTGGTTTGCGTATAAATGATTGTTCCGGGGATTGTTCCGGGGATTGTAGAGACGCACGGCCGTGCGTCTCTACGTGCGAACCGTACGTACCGTTCGAATCATGTGAACCAGGCGAATCATGCGAATCGTGCATTCCGTTTTTTTCAATCCCATTTTTATCCAAAACAATAATGGCGTGCAAATGATTTGGCATGATGACATATGCATCCAAAAACAATTCATTGCGAATTTCAAATGATTTATTCCATTCGTGGTCAACAATTTTACCAAATGCTGATAATTTCATTTTTTTATCAACAATTTCACCCAAAATGCATTCGCGGTTTTTTGTTACCAATGTGATAAAATAAATCCCTTTTCCTGAATAATCCCAACCAGGCATTCGGTGCGATTGTATTCTATATTTATTTTTAAATTTATCCATTGATTTCGACTTTTATTTTTCTACTCATCAATTATTCTTCTAATCGACTCACGTAACCTATCTAAAAGTAAAACATCTTCATAGCTTATTCTTTCAGGTGTTTCACCGCCTGCCTGTCCTGCAGACGCAGGCATGTCATGTGCTATGTTTGGGGCATAAATGTATTCATAGCCATTATGCTGCAAGAGTTTAATGGTGAATTCTTCTATTGTATTTTCAGTTATTCTTGTCATTCCTCAGTTTCGGTGTATGCTTTGTATTCGTTTACATAGGCTTGTTTATCAACATTGAATAAAATTTCACTTGCAGGATAGGAGTAATCACCCATTTTGAATTCACCAAAGGAATCATCCCAGAATTCGTTGAAGTCATCTGCTTCCCAATAGTCCAAAGTATCTTCTAATTGTTCAGCAGCTTTCTTTTCTTTTTTACTCTCGTAGTTGCGAATGATAAAAACACAAACCGTTTCAACAGTGTCAATCAAAAATTCTCTGGTCAGCTCATCCACTTTGCTATTTCGATCCTTAATCTCGTCTAATGTTTTACCATGAGCCGTGGGACCTATGTCGTTTCTCAAATCTCCAATATGCTGTGCTATGGTTGATAAGGAACGTGCTATTTGTTGAGCCATGTTTTTATTAGAAAAACCCATTGATGAAAAACATTTGCCTACAACACTATTTACTGAAGGCTTTGCCCCAAGGTCAACACCATTTTTTATGCAAACCTCTTTACCTATTGTCTCCAGAATGGTCTTGGCATTTTCTAATGAATGGCTAAAATCAATTTCAATATGGGCTTCCACACGATTAATGTAGTAAGAAAGCACTTTCCAGCTTGGATATTCTTCTATGACTTTTTTGAGCTTAATCATCTGTGTCAATTCTAATTTCACCACTCATTAGCTTAGGCAGTAAGGTGTCTCTTAACGCTTCTAATTTCTGTATTTGACCTAAATTGAAAATTACCTTTTCATAAAGCGGTGCAAGCTGCTTTGAGTAATCAATTATTTCTTGTTTTGTGATTTCTGGAAATTCACAATTTTCTATTCCTGTTCCGCTAATGTTTGGTTGCGCACTTCCTGTCGCTGTGTTTTCGATGTAATCTTTTCCGTAATCTGATTTCAAACGCAGATATGCCAAGAAGCGAGAACCATAATATTTCTCTTTGAACAGTCCAACTCGCTGATTTAACCAGAGTTTGTAATCGGTTTTTGGGATTATTCCCATTTTTCCAATTTTAGCTCCAGTCATGGCAAAAAGAATGTCGCCAGTAGAGATTGAAAATTTTTCATCTAAATTCTCAACTGTTTCATGGCTCACATAGTCAGTTGTTTCAATATCAACAATGCCCCCAGATATATTTTTAATTTTCAAAACTCGATCCACCCCAAAATCTTGAAAGCTTTTGCTCTTGAAAGCATATCCATTTTGAAGACTAATTAAATCGCTAACGAGACTTGTTAATTCTTTTTCTTCAAACCAAGCATCATAGAGCGTCTCGGCCATTCGCTCCAGGGTTTGGTTTTGGCGGTGCAGCAGGTCTATTTTGTCGTCTAAGCTGGAAAGGACTTCTGCGATTTCGTTCTGTTCGTCTTTTTGTGGTAGTGAAATATCAATTTCATTGATTACTGGAACTGTTAAACTTGGGACAGCAGAACCAACATTCAAATTTGTGTAATCAATTAATGTCAGTTGATAAAACAGGAATTTAGGATTTACTTTTCCCTCATTAATTATTGACCAAAACATAGTGTCAACTGTCCAAAATGGATTGTCTTGGTACATTATGTTATTTAACGAACCCTTTCTTGGAATTAGAATTGACACTTTATCATATAGGGAATCATTTACATATCGCATAATGCCGCCACTACCAATACACGGAATGTCACCATCTTCCAAAGATTTGTGGTCTTTGCCATACTTTATTTCAAGTACTGAGCTTAATTGGTCATCTTTCCACTCATTCATCTATCTTCACTTTATCAAGGTTAGCAGCAATACGTTCGTTGAGTTCGGCTTCTTCTTTGAGCTGGCCTTGAAACTCTTCTTTCAGGCTGGCAAAGCGTTCCGTAAAGTCAAAATCATCTTCTTCCTCAGCCAAGCCAACATAGCGTCCGGGTGTAAGTACATAATCCAGTTCGGCTACCCGTGCTTTGGCGGCAGAAGCACAGAAGCCTTTTACATCCTCATAATCTCCATCAGGGTTTCGCCAGTTGTGGTAAGTATCTGCAATCTGATTAATATCTTCATCAGAAAGCACTTTGGTTCTGCGGTTAATTAAATGTCCCAGATTTCGAGCATCAATAAAGAGAATTTGCCCTGTTCTGTTTCTGAATTTTCCGTTACTGCGATTACGGCTCATAAACCAAAGTGAAGCAGGTATTTGCGTATTCAAAAACAACTTGGCCGGCAGGTTTACAATACAGTCAATCAAATCGGCTTCTACAAGAGCCTTTCTTATTTCGCCTTCACCACCACTTTTGGAAGTTAACGCACCTTTTGCCAAAACAAAACCCGCTTGTCCGCTTGGTGCCAGGTGGTAAAGGAAATGTTGAATCCATGCGTAGTTGGCATTTCCTGTGGGTGGTGTGCCGTATTTCCAGCGTCCGTCTTTTCGCAGCAAATCACCGCTCCAATCACTCACATTAAAAGGAGGATTGGCAATGATGTAATCGGCTTTCAGGTCTTTGTGGGCATTATTCAAAAATGAGCCTTCGTTGTTCCATTTCACCTGGGAACTGTCAATGCCTCTAATGGCAAGATTCATTTTAGCCAGTCGCCATGTGGTTTGGTTGCTCTCCTGACCGTAAATGGAAATATCGTTGATTTTACCTTGATGGTCTTCCACAAATTTCTCAGACTGCACAAACATTCCACCGGAGCCACAGCAAGGGTCAAAAACACGGCCTTTATATGGTTCAAGCATTTTAACCAATAATTCAACTACGCTTCTTGGGGTGTAGAACTGTCCGCCCTTTTTACCTTCTGCCAAAGCAAACTCTCCTAAGAAATATTCAAAAACGTGTCCGAGAATATCCGCACTTCTGGATTTGGTGTCACCCAAGGCAACGTTTCCAATCAGGTCAATCAGTTCACCCAAACTGGTGGGGTCTAAATTTTGTCGTGCGTATACTTTAGGCAGAACACCTTTTAGAGAAGCATTTTCTTTTTCAATCACATCCATCGCTTCATCCACCGATTTTCCAATGGTCGGTTGTTTAGCTTGAGATTGTAAATAAGTCCAACGGGCTTTTTCAGGCACAAAGAATACATTTTCGGCTTTGTACTCGTCTTTGTCTTCCGGGTCAGCTCCGGTATATTCACCTTCTCCGGCTTTTAGTTTATCGTAAAGCTCTTCAAAGGCATCCGAGATATATTTCAGGAAAATCAGTCCGAGCAAAACATGTTTGTATTCCGCAGCGTCAATATTCTTTCTCAGCTTGTCAGCCGATTTCCATAATGAAGCTTCCAATTTACCGATAGGTTGTTTGGTCAGTGGTTCTTTTATTTCGTTATTTTTTGCCATTTATTTTTATATTCTTTTTGTCTGTTCTAAATTTCGTTCTTTCTGTCCGAGCGTTGGCTAAAAAACAGGCACATTTGGTTTTTAGCGTTTGGCTTGTGGGTCGGTAAAAACCAAATGTGCCTGTTTGCACGGCTATATTTTTTCAACCTTACTCACAACCCCATCATAAACCAACAAATATAAAACTTTTTTAACAATTTATTAATTTTTTATAAATATTTGTTTATTAGGTTTTTATCCATTTACAAATAGTTACAAACAAAAGTAAACGAAAGTAGATGTTTATTTACCGAATATCTCTTCCCTCCTATCTCATCTTTGTCCTGTCGTTTTGTTACGGCACTGGTTTAGAAACCCTAAATCGGTTTTATGTTTAACTTGTTCCGCCAAAGGCGGAATCAAAAATTTTATATTATGAATAATTTACGTAACCATGTGCAATTAATGGGAAGATTAGGTCAAGACCCAGAAATCATCAACTTAGATTCTGGTAAAAAATTAGCGAAATTCAGTTTAGCTACCAACGATTATTTCACCACTGCTAAGGGTGAAAAAGTAGAAAATACCGACTGGCACAATATTGTGGCTTGGGGCAAAACTGCTGATATTATTGAAAATCACGTCTCTAAAGGTCAAGAAGTACTGATTGGTGGTAAACTGACTACGCGTTCTTATGAAACTAAAGACGGTGACAAACGCTACATCACTGAAGTGGTTTGCAATAATATTGTGATGACGCAGAAATAGGTTTTGATTTTATTTTAGGCACTTGACTCACTGGTTTTTTTAACCCGAATTATTCACAAACCCCGACCAAAACTATGTTTTCGTCGGCTATTATGGAGGATTATGCTCTAATGCATAATTTGGGTTTAATTCTCTTGGACTCCGATGGATTTTAAAAACTTGTGGGTTTAGGTGTTTTTTTGGGATTGGTTATCGTTTTAAAATTGTTTATTAACAACCGTTTATTTTGCGTTAGGGATTGTAGTGGAAATCCCGCATATATCGGGAGGAACGTCCAAATTATTTTAAACTTTAATCACAATACTTTCACTAATCGTGGTGCTGTAGCGTTGTGACAATCGTTCTTGACGCATCTTCCACACGCGACCTAAATCTTGACTGCCAAATTTAACTTTATGACGGCCAATGCTCTTATTGAGATGGTCAATGTGCTGCATGAGTTGGTGGTGTTTGGGATTTTTTTGAGAAAATAAGCTGAGTTGCTCGGTGTTTTCGGGTTGAAGTTGCATGACAATCACACCAGCTTTTTTGTATTGGTATTCGGGTTTGTAAATTTTATCAAGGGCTTTTACGGCGTATTTGATCAAATCTATACTGGAATTGGTTGGGTATTCGGTTTTGACAATCATGCTGCGATGGTATTGTGCTAAATCTTGTCGAAATTTGTTGGTGCGTAAAAACACGTGAATCATTTGGCAATGGCTGTGTTGACGTCTAAGTTTTTCACCACAACTGATGGCAAAACTGCTCACGCGTTCACGGATAATGTCATAATCACTGTACTGCTTATCAAAAGAGCGTGTGGTGGCAATGGCTTTTTTGGTGGCGACTTCTTCTAAATCTAAAGTCGGTTGACCTTCGAGTTCTTTTTTAAGCCGAAGTCCAACAACGCTCATCTGTTGGCGAACCCAATCGTCTGGCAATTGTGTGAAATCATAAGCTTTAAAGACTGATTTGGCTTTAAGTCGATTAGCGTGCTGGCGACCAATACCCCAAACGTCATCTATGTCGAGCCATTTCAAGGCTTTGAGACGTTGAGTTTCAGTTTGAATGACATGAACACCACCAGTTTTATCCGCAAATTTTTTGGCGATTTTGTTAGCGATTTTGCTCAAAGCTTTGGTCGATGCCACGCCAATACTAACGGGAATGCCTGTATGTTTATCGACAGTGGCTTTGATATGACGTGCATAAGATTCTATATCGAAATGTTCAAATCCTGAAAATTTAAGAAAGGCTTCGTCAATGCTATAAACTTCAACATCTGGTGTGAATTGTGACAGCGTATTCATCACCCGTTGACTCATATCGCCATACAAAGCATAGTTGGACGAAAAGACGTGAATATTGTGTTTTTCAAAAGTGGATTGGTATTTAAATGCTGGTGCACCCATAGGAATACCAAGTGCTTTGGCTTCGTTGCTTCGGGCAATCACACAACCGTCATTATTAGACAACACCACAACGGGCTTATTGTTGAGACTCGGATTAAACACCCGTTCGCACGAGGCGTAAAAATTATTGCAATCGACAAGGGCAAAAAGTTCCATAGTTTTCTGGGTTTAAAGCCTATCCCTAACCTTTTCCAAAGGAAAGGGGAAAAAGCCTCTCCCTAACCCTCTCCAAAGGAAAGGGGAAAAGTTTCTAATTTATTAGTTTAATGTTTATTACTAATTGCTACCAACTACCGACTAAAAGCTACCAACTACCAACTAAAAGCTACCGACTACCAACTAAAAGCTAACTTTTTAATCACACAAGTTACCACGCCCCAAATAACAAACTCGTTATCTTCTGTAACTTTTAGGGGTTTGTATTTTTTGTTTTCAGGCATGAGCCACAAACTATCGGTGTCGAGTTTGATGCGTTTTACCGTAAACTCACCATCGATAAAACACACAGCAATTTTGCCATCTTGAGGTTCGAGAGACTTGTCTATAATCAATAAATCGCCATCGTCTAAGCCTGCACCTGTCATGCTATCGCCACGTACGCGACCGTAGAATGTGGCATACGGATGCTTGATAAGTTCTTTATTAAGGTCGATGCTCAAGTCGAGAAAATCATCAGCTGGACTCGGAAAACCCGCACTGATGCCTTGATCTGCTAAAGGTAGATTGACTAAATGATTATATTCAGGTTGATATAATTGTATAGCTGAAAAACGGTCTTGCATTGTCCTCATTCTTTTGAAAGCAAATTTAGGAAATATTCCGTTTATTTGGATATAATCCGTTAAGTTTTAACATGTGTTGATATAAATAGAGTCATAAAAAACTACCATCAAATACAGAAAAGTATAACTATTTTAAATGTTGTTCAAATACTACCAATGACGTTTTTGTTTAATCTGTAGTTAATCATACCGTTATGTTTAAGTTTGACAACAATATAATCACTAAAAAAATGAAGTAGCAGAACGAAAAAATGCAACATTGAAATGAGAATTTGGGGTAAAACTTAAAAAAATATCACAAATTTAGTTTGCTTTAACTCAATAAGGATGAATATAAATCAATCCATTGATGGGCTAAATTGTCGTCATCAAAATTTTTGCTGTGATTAACACCTTCAACTGTCATCTGTTGCTGTAAACTATTATCTGACAATACTTTGATTAAGGAATTTTTGATTTCAGAACTATTATTGGGGTTTATGTAAATAGAATGTGAGCCTCCAGCTTCTTCAAAACAACTTCCTTTTGAAGTTATTACGGGAGTTTTTGAATATAAAGCTTCTATAATTGGTATTCCAAAACCTTCAAAAAAAGAGGGTAAAACAAACACTTTAGCCAGTTGGTATATGATAGCCAGCGAAATATCATCAACATTGTTTAAAAAATGAACTTTGCTTTGCAAGTTGTTGCCTTTAATATAGCTATTAACAGCTTCAGCATATTTTGTTTTTTTACCTACAACTACCAAATTTATATCTACATCTTTAATAGCTTTGACAAGGTTTAGCAGATTTTTTCTTTCTTCAATTGTTCCGACATAAAGCACATAATTTTTAGGCAGATTGAATTGTTTTTGAACATTAACTTTTTCAATATCACTATAATTTTTCTTAAACACATCTCGACAACCTTGATAAATAACTTTTATTTTTGAAGGTGGCATATCTAAATAATGAATGATGTCTTGCTTGGTTTGTTGACTGATAGCAACAATTACATCAGCGTTTTCAGCAGCTTTTTTATGTTTGTGATAATATATTTTTCTATCAATAAAATTATACAATTCAGGAAAACGAATAAAAATTAAATCGTGTATTGTCAACACAGTAGATATTGATTTAGGAATTGACATAGGCAACTCACCTGAAAGTCCGTGAAAAATATTAACATTATCATTTTTAAATCTGGTTGAAACTGTTTTTAATCGCCATAAAGACGACATTTTTTTGTTAAATCTGTTTTCTGGAGTAATTTCAAAAATTGATTTATTATGGAATTGTTTTGGAATTTTAAAGGTATCATTAAATTTAGGATTGTATAATAAGTATTTGTTATAGGGATAAAATTTTGCTAAATTATTAACCAAACTTCTGGCATAATTACCTAATCCAGTAGAATTATGAAAATAGCGTTTGGCTTCGTAACCTATAATCATTTTACATTTATATTTAGTTTACAAAAATACTCAAGTTCTTTTTTAAAAAGCTCTGGTTTGAAATTTTCGTAATTTTTTGGTGTGACATCGTAGTCATCAACATGAACCGATATATTTTGTTTACCATCTTCAAAAATACTCCAATCGTTTTTTTTAATTTGAGGTGAAAAAATTGTGAAAGTTGGCACATCTAAGGCTTTTGCCATATTTATGGCTCCGCCTTCATTTCCTATTAAAACTTTACAATGTTTTGTTATACCTAAAAATTCTCTTAAGTCTTTGGTGTAAAATTCTTTATAAATTTGTTTTTGTGTTTGGGGTTGACAAAGCTTATAAATACGGTTTACATCCTCAATCTGATTTGGGATGTAATTAAAAAGTAATTTGTATTGGAGGTCAATATTTACAACATAGTCTAAGGTTTTGGCCATATATTGAAAAGGATAAGTCTTTTGTTTTTCACTTCCTAAAACACTAATCATAATCAATTTATCTTCTGGACTCAATTTGTAATCGAGCAATAAATCTTTTGAAGATTCAAGCTCTTTTGTTGATAAGTAAATTTTTGGTTTATAAACACCTGTGCGACCAACAATGGGTTCTATTAGTTGCAACCTATGCTCGATACCTAAAGTTGCTGAAGTCTCTGGAGTTTGCTTTCGCAATATGTTGGTTTTTACAAATAATGCTGAAAGAGATTTTTTAAAACTGATACTCTGTTTAGGGTTTAAAGCTTTAACCAATCCTAAAGTTGACAATTTTGCATAAGCATCTATGATAATATCAAAACTCTCTTGTTTAAATGTTTTATACCATTTATAAAATCCCTTTAAACTTCTAAATTCTTTTTCGCTACAGTGCCATATTTTATCTATGTGAGGATTATATTTCAAAACAGATAAAGCATTAGTATAAACAAAAAAATGCGTCTCAACACTATCCAAATTATCTTTAAGTGCTTCAAATAAAATAGAAGTTGTTAAAACATCACCTATTTTTTTGTTTTGTATGATTAAAATTTTCAATGTCAAATTTTCTGTGGTTGACTTAGGTTATCTATATTTAATCTAACCCATCTTAGCATGTCAGATTATAAATAGTCTTTAAAACGTGAAAATAACAAAAATATACATAGAGCAACTTTCCTTAAACTAAATTTAAAAAGCGATTTGAAACCTTTCAAGCTTGATATGAAAGTTTATATTTGCCAAAAATTTTGAATGCATAAATCGGTAAAACCTTATAAAAATTCTAAAGATAAAAAAAAGCAACAGGTAGAAAGCATGTTTGACAACATATCGTCAAACTATGATGGCTTAAACCGAGTGATTTCGTTTGGCATTGACCAATCTTGGCGAAAAAAAGTTATAAAAATGATAATTGAAGCTAATGCTAAAAAGGTTTTAGATGTCGCTACAGGTACGGGAGATTTAGCTATTGCGTTGGCCAAAACTAACATCCAAAAGGTGGTTGGTGTAGATATTTCTAATGGCATGTTGGATGTGGGACGACAGAAGATAAAAGCTCAAAACTTAACTGAAAAAATTGATATGGTGCAAGCCGATTCAGAAAATTTGCCTTACAAGGACAACAGTTTTGATGCTGTTACAGTAGCTTTTGGTGTCAGGAATTTTGAAAATCTTGACAAAGGACTTTCTGAAATATATCGCGTACTCAAACCCGGTGGTTTGTTTGTGGTTTTAGAAACCTCAAATCCTACCAAATTTCCATTTAAACAAGGCTATTTTGCTTATACCAAATACATTCTACCTGTGATAGGCAAGTTGTTTTCAAAAGATAAAAATGCATACCAGTATCTCAGCGAAAGTGCTTCAGTTTTTCCTTTTGGTCAAGCTTTCAACAATATTTTAAAGAAAAATGGGTTTATAGACGTGAAACATTACCCACAAACTTTTGGGGTTTCAACCATTTATAAAGCTTCAAAATAATTTATGAAATTTATTATCTCGCTAGCATCGCTATTAATGGTAGGCTTTTTAGAAGCTAATGCACAAGGTTTTTTTAATAAAGAAGAAGTTAAAAACAACCGCAATTACCTTGAACAACGCCGATGGTCTTGGGGCTATTATTTAGGCTTTAACAGCTTAGATTTTAAAATAGACCGTATAGAAGAAAGTGATGAAATTTTGGTAACCAAAAATATTGGTTTCAATGTCGGTTTGATAGGTAATTATAAAATTAACAATTATATAGATTTAAGGCTCGAACCTGGTGTGATTTTTTCAAATCGAGATTTAAATTTTACGGCTTTTGGCGATGACCAAGTCAAGGCTTTTAGAGAAACCAAAGCAGCTTACGTATATGTGCCTTTGGTGGTAAAATTTTCTACCAAAAGATTAAACAACTTCAAACCCTTTGTAAGCACAGGTATTGGTTTTGCTCATAACTTGAGTAGCAATGAAGACAACCCTGATGACAATGCTGCTGGTCAATTTAGAATGAAAACCACCAACTTTTTATATGAAGTAGGTTTCGGAATTGATCTTTACTTAGAATATTTTAAGTTTACACCTTCAATAAAAGGTATTTTTGCTATAAATGATGAATTGGTGAGAGACAAAGACCCCAACAGCCCATGGACGAGCAATATTGACAAAATATCATCTCGGGGTATTTTCATCAACTTTACTTTTCAATAGTTCGGCGTTTAAATTCACTTAAAATTATTGAAGTTGCCATAGCTACATTGAGGCTTTCAGTCTGTTTGTTTTTACCAAATTGAGGAATGCTTATTGTTTGATCAACGCAAGACCTTAATTTATCAGAAATACCGTGAGACTCGCTGCCCATTACTAAAATAGATTTTTGATTTATTTCTGAATTGTAAATAGACGTAGCATCAATGTCAGCTGCATAAACGGGTAAGTTTGTTTTTTTAATAACCTCGAGTAAGTCCTCATAATATATTTTTACACGACTGAGTGACCCCATTGAAGCTTGAACAACCTTGGGGTTATAACAATCTACAGTATCAAGTGAGCAAATAATTTTTTTGATACCAAACCAATCGCACATTCTTATAATGGTTCCTAAATTGCCAGGATCTCTTACTCCATCCAAAGCTAAAGTAAGAGATTTAACTTTGAGAGGTTTATTTTTTTTAATGTGAAAAACGCCGACTGCAACTTGTGGTGTTGTCAAAAAACTTATAGATTTTAGCTCCTCCGGAGAAATAATGTTGACCGTTTTGTTTT
Organism: Psychroflexus sp. MBR-150; assembly: GCF_053628795.1. Classification (NCBI taxonomy): domain Bacteria; kingdom Pseudomonadati; phylum Bacteroidota; class Flavobacteriia; order Flavobacteriales; family Flavobacteriaceae; genus Psychroflexus; species Psychroflexus sp. MBR-150. Next base: position 32,512 of record NZ_JBRJHB010000008.1, on the reverse strand, counting down.
CTAAGGTGAATATATCAGCTATACTGAATAAACTATGCAAACGATAAGAACTATTTAAAAATTCTTTAATCACCTTTATACCTTCAACCACAAAAAGTCCGTTCTTATATCTGTATTTCTTATTTTTTAGGCTATTAACTAATTTTTGTTGATTTTTGCTTACTGAATGCATAGAATAAAATTAAACACGATAAATAAAGATTGAAACACAACTTTACAAAAATACCATTTCTTTTTGTCATCTTCATATTTTTTATGTCTTGTAAATCGACAAAACGCTTAGCAGATGATGATTTTTTACTCGTTCAAAACAACATTGATACGGGAGTTGATACTTTAAGTAGCAATAAAGTTAAACCCTTTTTAGAGTTAAAACCCAATTCTAAATTCATTTTTGGCATTCCACTCAAACTTCATATTTATAACCTTGCTAAACCTTATCCAGATTCAGCTTTCGTGAACTGGTTAAACAAAAAACCAAAACGAAAAAAGCGATGGACAAATATGCTTTCTGAAAAACAACTAAAAAATTTAGGTCTTGCCTATGTTAATTTTCATAAAGGTTTAAAGAAAAGTGGAGAACAACCAAGTATAATTACTGAAAAAAAATTAGAAAAATCTAAAGAAAAACTCAAGTCCTGGTATTGGAATAGAGGCTGGTTCAATGCCAAAGTAAATTATAATGTAAAACGAGATACAAGCAAACAAAAAGCTAAAGTCAATTATAAAATTAACCCCAATAAACCTTATTTGATTGACAGTATAGATTACAATATTGCTTCTCCTCAAGCCGATTCTATTTACAATACTATCAAAGACAAATCTGCTATCAAAATTGGTCAACAGTTTAATACAGAAAGTTTTAAAAAAGAGCGTTTGCGCATTGAGAAATATTTTAGAAATCACGGATTGTATAACTTTGATAGAGATTATATCAGTTTTATAGCCGATAGTTTAAATGACGATTCTCACTTGTTAGACATTGAGCTCAAAATTAAAAACCGTGAAGTCAAACTATTAGACACCACATATCAAGAGCCTTTTAAAGTGTATAAAATCAGTGAAGTCAATGTGTTTACAGATTATGACAACACATCTAACAACTATATCGCTAAAGATTCAACTCATTATAATCAAAAAATATTTTTCGCTAAAGACAAAATTAAAGTCAGCCCAAAAATATTATCAGATGCTATTTTTATTGATAAAGGGCAAGTTTTTAGCGACAAAAAAAGGCTTGACACTTACAATCGATTTTCAAATATTAGAGTTTTTGAATATCCAGACATTCAATACCAAAAAGACCCAAGAACACCTGAAGATGACGACTTGATAGCAAATGTATTTTTAACCCCCAAAAAAAGATTTGGATTTACACCAAATTTTGAAGTCTCACAAAGTAATATTCAAGACTTTGGCATAGGTTTAAACACATCATTTCTCGCAAGAAATGCATTTCAATTAGCTGACATTTTGGAATTGTCATTTAGAGCAAATTTAGGTTCCTCAAGAGAAGCTGCAAGTTCGAATGATCAATTTTTTAATATCACTGAATTGGGCGGAAGCTTAAGTTTAAGCGTGCCAAAAGTTTTATTTCCCTTTACTCAAAAAATAATAAAAAGAGATATGCAACCATTCACTCGTATGTCTTATGGTTTTAATACTCAACAAAATATAGGTTTAGATCGCCAAAACCACACCTTTAACTTTGAATATAATTGGAAACCAAACCGCAGTGTAAGCAATAGATTATCCTTAATTGATTTTCAGTTTGTAAATAATTTAAATATTGATAATTACTTTAATATTTTTAAGAATTCTTATAGCGAACTCAATGATATAGCTCAAAACAATATTTTTGAAATCAATCAAGAGTTTATCAATCCTGACAACAATGATTTGATTATTCCTTTGGGTACAGATGGATTTATTAACCAAGTAGAAAACAATGAAATTAATTTAACAAATGATGAGAGAGAATCATTCAATTCAATTGTAGAACGAAAACAAAGACTTACAGAAAACAATTTGATTATAGCAAGTAATTTTACATTTGATTATTCTACGAGAGAAAATATAGATGATGAAGATTTTTTTCAGTTCCGTTCTAAATTTGAATTAGCAGGAAATCTTCTTCAAACACTTGGTAATGGATTGAACTTAAAAAAAAACGACAATGACAATTTTTTGTTGTTTGAGGTTCCGTTTTCACAATATGCAAAACTTGAGCTTAACTACATAAAGCATTGGAATTTAGGTGGCAAAAACATCATAGCAACACGAGCCTTTGGTGGGTTAGCTTTACCTTACGGAAACTCCCAGTCTATTCCATTTGCAAGGAGTTTTTTTGGTGGTGGTCCAAACGATAATCGTGGTTGGCAACCTTATGACCTCGGTCCAGGAAAAACCAACGGCACAAACGATTTTAATGAGGCTAATTTTAAACTGTCATTCAACTTTGAATACCGCTTTAATGTTTTGGGAAATTTAAACTCTGCTTTGTTTGTTGATGCTGGAAATATTTGGAATCTTGCTGATAATGTCAAGGACAAAAATGCCACTTTTGATGGTTTAAAAGACCTTGAAGATTTGTCAATTGCAACGGGTTTTGGTTTTCGTTATGACATTACATTTTTTGTTATTCGATTAGATTTTGGATTTAAAACTTATAATCCTGGTGATTTGGAACAAAAATGGTTTAACGACTTTAACTTCAACAAGATGGTGTTTAATTTTGGTATCAATTACCCTTTCTAATTTTATTTAAAATTCATATTAGTTTGATTTTGAAAAAAATTTTAAGATTAAAAACCTATAAAATTTATAACAAATCAGACCTATCAAAGCACCTACTAAAGCTCCTGTAAGCACATCTCCTGGATAATGAACACCTACATATATTCTACTGTAAGAAATCAAACCTGCCCATAATATAAGTAGCAGAAACATATACTTGTAATGCTTTCTAAATATTAAACCCAGAAAAATAGCCAATGCAAATGAACTTGTAGCATGACCCGAAAAATAACCATACGAACCACAATCTGCAACAAACCTGCCTAAACCCGACAAACTTGGCTCTCTACAAGGTCGAAGTCGCATAACTGAATGCTTTACAGCATAAGATATTTGATCTGTCATTGCTATCATAACCGCTACTACCAAAAGTGAAATCAAGGTATTCTTAAGTCCAATACTTCTGTACATTAAAAAAATAAAGATGAAATAAAGCGGGATAGAAAAAAATTTATTGGTTACCAACAACCAAAATGCGTCAAAGTTTGGAGAACCTAAGTTGTTGAGATATAAAAATAATTCTTTATCAAGTTCAATCAGACTCTCCATTATTTGCTATATTGTTCTATTTCATTATCATAAAAATCAAATGCTTCTTTGACTAATGTATCATACTCTTCTTTCACTTCATCTTCATCAAAAGTTTCCCAAAACTCAAGTTCATCAGTATTGATATTTAAAATAAAACGCGGAAACTCTGTATGCACAACATAAATAGTATCAGCCTCTGAATTGTCTGCCAATAAAAATCGTGGATATTTCATAAAACTAATTTATGCAAACTTAAGATTTTTTTAGATGTCGCCGGACTACTATATAAAATCTTACATAAAGCATTAATGCTGAAGCCGACAAGCCAGTGAGTAAACCTAACCAAATACCACTTTCTCCTAAACGCTGATCTTGTCCAAAATAGTAAGACACCGGAAAACCAATTAACCAATAGGCTACAAAACAAATAAAAGTAGGCACAATAACATCTTGCAAGCCTCTCAAAGCCCCAAGAATACCTACTTGCAAACCATCGCTAATTTGAAATAAGGCTGCTATTATTAATAAATTAGCAGCTAAACGAATCACTTCTTCATCTTGGATATAAAATTCTGGTAAAACATTTCTAAAAACAATAAAAATTACTGCAAATACTATCTCAATTAATAAAATTTGAAAAAATATAGAGTTAGCAATATGTTTCATATCAAAAAACTGTTTCTTCCCTTTTTGATTAGCCACCCTTATTGTAGCTGTAACACCCAAACCAACAGCAACCACAAAAGTCATAGAAGCTAAGTTTAAAGCTATTTGATTGGCAGCTTGAACTTCAGCTCCAAGTGTGCCAGCCAATATAACCGTTGCGGTAAAAATTCCACCTTCAAACAACATTTGAAGTGCAGTTGGAAAACCAAGCGACAACAATTTTTTAAATATAAATACATCTACTTTTTGAATGAGTTTTGAAAAATAAGGCTTTAGTGTAGCTCTGGACTTTAATATAAAAATCAATAAAACCAACATTACTATTCTAGAGATTAAGGTTGAAATAGCAGCTCCTTCTATTTCTAATCTAGGAAAAATCCAAATGCCGTATATCAAAAAATAATTTAAAACAATGTTTAGTACATTAGCTATCAAAGTGGCATACATAGCATATTTTGTTAACGATAATCCATCAGCAAATTGCTTGAATGCCTGAAAAACCATTAACGGAATTAAAGAAAATGCAACTATATTTAAATAAGGAAATGCAGCTTCAACAACACTTGGCGGTTGATTTAGATAAAACAAAATCGGTTTTGTGAAATATATTAAAACAAACAATATCACACCATTGAGACTACACATGACAACCCCATTTTGAAATACTTTTCTACCACGATTAAAATTTTGCTCACCCTCAGCTTCAGCAACCAAAGGCGTAATGGCAAAACTGAAACCAATACCAATAAACAAGGCAAAAAACACTAAAGTATTGCCTAAAGATATAGCTGCTAAAGGCACCGCACCCAAATGTCCTACCATTATATTGTCCACCAAACCTACCAAAACATGTCCTAATTGTCCTAACATGATAGGAAAAGCTAGTTTGAAATTTTTAGGAAATTCTGAGATGTAAGCTGCTAACATTATTTGAGATTTGGGCACAAAACTAAACTTTTTTGCAACTTCAAATATCTAGTCATTGTAAAATAAATATGACAATAATCAAGGTTACAAATTCTTAAAATGTATAGGGTTTTAAAAAAAAATAAATCTATATTTCATAATTAAATCTTTATAAGGATAAGCATTCGTTGAAGCTTTATTATTTTTGCAAAAAAAATTCATGAAACGTGTCGTTGTAGGCTTAAGTGGTGGTGTTGATTCTAGCGTAGCAGCTTACCTCTGTCAAAAACAGGGTTATGATGTCATTGGCTTATTTATGAAAAACTGGCACGACGATAGTGTAACGATAAGTGATGAATGTCCGTGGTTAGATGATAGCAACGACGCCATGCTGGTTGCTGAAAAACTTGGTATTCCGTTTCAAACCGTAGATTTAAGCGAAGAATATAAATCACGAATTGTAGATTATATGTTCAAAGAATACCAAAACGGTAGAACACCCAATCCTGATGTATTGTGCAATCGTGAAATCAAATTTGATGTATTTCTTAAAATTGCCGAATCGCTCGGAGCCGATTATGTTGCTACTGGTCATTATTGCAGAAAACTCACTACTGAAAATAATTCGCACAAAACCCATCATTTATTAGCTGGTTCAGACTCAAACAAGGATCAATCTTATTTTTTATGCCAAATTAATCAAGAGCAATTGTCTAAAATATTATTTCCAATTGGTAACCTTCAAAAACCTGAAGTTCGCAAAATTGCTACTCAACTCGATTTAACCACCGCCGACAAAAAAGATTCTCAAGGCTTGTGTTTTGTCGGTAAAGTAAAATTACCTGAATTTCTTCAGCAACAACTTAAACCCAAAACAGGTCATGTCATAGCAATTGATGCAAATCATGAAATGTACAAAAAGGTTAAACCTCAAAACATAGAAAGTCTAACTCAAAAATACCAATACCAAATTAGCGATGGCAAAATAGTTGGCGAACATCCTGGTGCACATTTTTTTACTAAAGGTCAACGCAAAGGCTTAAATATTGGCGGAACCCCTGAACCGCTGTTTGTGATTGAAACCGATGTAAGAGATAATACTATTTACGTTGGTCAAGGTAAATCTCATCCTGGTTTATACCGAAGTGGTTTGAAAGTAAAAAACAAAGATGTACATTGGCTTAGGGAAGACCTAAAACTCAAAACAGGTGAAAAACAAGACTATTTAGCCAGAATCCGCTATCGTCAACCTTTAGAAAAAGCTACTTTATACCAAGAAGAAAATGACTTGTTTATTATTTTTAAAAATCCACAAATGGCTATTGCAGAAGGGCAATTTGTAGCTTGGTACAAGGCTGATGAACTTATCGGATCTGGCGTCATTTCATAAAATAGAATGACGATGTTTAAAAATAATAAAATAACAAACTTGCTGGCTATAAAATATCCGCTAATTCAAGCTGGTATGATATGGACCAGTGGTTGGAAACTCGCTTCAACGGTAAGTAATGCTGGTGGATTAGGGATAATTGGAGCAGGTTCAATGTATCCAGATGTACTTGAAGAACATATCTCAAAATGCCAAAAAGCAACTCAAAATCCATTTGGTGTCAACGTCCCTATGCTATATCCAGACATTGACAAAATCATGCAAATTATTGTTGATAAAAATGTAAAGATCGTATTTACCTCAGCTGGAAATCCTAAAACTTTCACCCCATATTTAAAGTCTAATGGCATCAAAGTTATCCATGTGGTAAGCAGTGTGAAATTTGCATTAAAAGCACAACAAGCTGGCGTAGATGCTGTTGTTGCCGAAGGTTTTGAAGCTGGCGGTCACAATGGTCGAGAAGAGACTACTACTTTTACGCTTATTCCTATGGTAAAAAAAGAAATAGACATTCCATTGATTGCCGCTGGAGGAATTGGCAATGGGCAAGCCATGCTCGCAGCAATGGTTTTAGGAGCTGATGCCGTGCAGATCGGAACCCGATTTGTAGTTAGTCATGAAGCCTCTTCTCATATCAATTTTAAACAAAAAGTAGTTGATATTAAAGAAGGAGAAACGCAACTAACCCTTAAAGAATTAGCCCCTGTTAGGTTGATCAAAAATAAGTTTTATAACGATATTCAGCAATTGTATAAAAAATCGCCCAGTAAAGAAGATTTACAAAAACTTCTTGGTCGAGCGAGAGCAAAAAAAGGGATGTTTGAAGGCGATTTAGACGAAGGTGAGTTAGAAATCGGACAAATCTCAGGTTTAATCGACTCTATATCACCTGCCAAAAATATAGTCAATGAAATTATAGAAGAGTTTAAAACAGCACAACAGAAAGTTTGTGACATTTAGTTAAACTCAAATCAATAAAATTTTTAGACTTTTTTTAATGATTTGATAGAAAATTAATTCAATAATTTACTTAGCAATATTCACAGCTCGAGTTTCTCTAATTACAGTAACTTTAACCTGTCCAGGATAAGTCATATCAGTTTGAATTTTTTGAGAGATTTCAAACGATAATTCTTTAGCCACAGCATCAGGAACTTTTTCGCTTTCTACAATGACCCTAAGCTCTCTACCCGCTTGAATAGCATAGGCATTTTGAACCCCTTGAAAACCAAATGCAATATCTTCTAAATCTTTCAATCTTTTGACATAAGAATCTAAAACTTGTCTCCTAGCTCCAGGTCTAGCACCACTAATAGCATCACAAACCTGAACAATAGGCGATAACAAAGAAGTCATTTCTATTTCATCGTGATGTGCTCCAATAGCATTGCAGACTTCAGGTTTTTCTCCGTATTTTTCTGCCCATTGCATACCTAAAATAGCGTGAGGTGTTTCGGTATCTTCTTGAGGTACTTTTCCGATGTCGTGAAGCAAGCCTGCTCTTTTGGCTAACTTAGTATTAATGCCGAGCTCGGCTGCCATAATTCCACAGAGATTACTAACTTCTCTTGAGTGTTGTAGCAGATTTTGTCCATAAGAAGATCTGTATTTCATTCTACCAACTATTTTTACAAGCTCAGGATTTAAACCGTGAATGCCTAAATCTATAATAGTGCGTTTTCCAATTTCTATAATCTCATCTTCTATTTGTTTTTTAGTTTTGCTGACTACATCCTCAATTCTGGCGGGGTGAATGCGTCCATCGGTAACCAATTTGTGTAAAGATAGTCGGGCTATTTCACGTCTTACAGAGTCAAAACATGATAAAATTATAGCTTCTGGCGTGTCGTCAACAATTATTTCAACACCTGTTGCGGCTTCAATAGCACGGATGTTTCTACCTTCTCTACCAATGATACGACCTTTTATATCGTCGTTTTCAAGATTAAAAACCGAAATACAGTTTTCTATAGCTTCTTCAGTGCCAACACGTTGAATTGTATTTATAACAATTTTTTTAGCCTCTTGCTGAGCTGTCATTTTAGCTTCTTCAACAGTATCTCTCACAATTGCCATAGCTTCAGACTTTGCTTTTTCTTTTAAAGATTCTAAGAGTTGTGCTTTGGCATCTTCGGCACTTAAGCCACTTATTACTTCCAACTGTTGAATTTTTCTTTGCAACATTTGGTCAATTTCTTCTTGTTTTTTTATGATACGAGACTTTCTATTATCAATGTCTTTTAGTTTTTCATCTAATTCTTTAGATTTTTTCTTAGTGATGGCTAACTCATTTGAGATTTTAGACTCTTTGTCTTTAGTGCGTTTTTCGGCATCAGCAATTTTCTTATCTCTTGCTATAATGACTTTTTCATGCTCAGATTTAAGCTCTATAAACTTTTCTTTAGCCTGTAAAATTTTGTCTTTTTTAATGCTTTCAGCTTCTTTTTTGGCTTCTGCTATTATGCGTTTGCTTTCTTCTTGAGCTTGTTTTAAAGTGTTATTTGAACTTGATTTGTCTAAAACTTTGGCTATGACAAAGCCCAGTATGAGAGCAATCACAGCACTTATAATAATAGGTATAAGATCCATTTTTCTTGATTTTTGGTTATAAAAAAAGCCTGTATTAGTTTTTGTTTTGAATTAAACTCCTTATAAAACAGGATTAGGGCTACATGGATGATCAAACTTCCGTCTAATGTGTAAAACATAACGGCATGTTTTAGCAACCAAAACTCACCCTTTTTAATTGTAAAGTGTTGAGTTTATCAAAAAAGAAAAACAACTAATACAGGCAGTATTAATATTATTTTTTTTAAAGAACGTGTTAACTTATATATTTTTCTAATTCATCATTTAAACTGATAAGTCGATGATTTATTTCAATTTGTGTGCTGTTTGTATCAATTTGGTTTTGTTCTATTTTTGATGCAAATTGCAAAGCACTCATAGCCAAAACATCTTGCTTATCTCTAACCGCATAATTATCCTCAAAATGCTTTATCGTTTTATTTATTTTTTGAGCGGCTAATCTCAAACTTTGCTCTTGATTAGAACTTACCGTCATTGGATAGACTCTATCAGCTATTGAAACTTTTATTTTTAGCTTTTCTTCCATCCTAATTAATCTGATAATTGAGTGATACAAGTATCAACATCTCTAATCAATCGATTTATTTTGAGTTTCGTTTCTCGTTTAAATTCATTACTGCCTAAAATAGCATTTGCGGTTTTGAGTTGTTCATTTTCAGATTTTAAAACTTCGAGCGATTTTTTTAAAGATTTTATATCTTCTTTTAAGTTTTCGTTTTCAAGCTTTATCTGACTATAGTCTTCACTTAAAGCTTGATGATTTTTTATCAGTTTAAAAACTTTTTGCTCTATTTGTTTTACAACATCTAATGAATGACTCATTGCAATTACTATAAAAAGCAAATTTATGTTTTTAATTTTAAAATGACAATTTATTATTACAAATTATAGAAACTTACTTTGATAGCAGGTTTATAAACTTTAAATAATCAAAATGCTATTCGTAGTCATATTCACAACCAAATAATTCAATCATATTGAATTTGGTCATTCTAAAACATATTTTTTTTACCTTTACATCGTTTTTAACATGAATGTTTTATATGTCTGATACAATTTTAAATCTAAAAAATGTCGCTGTTTATCAAAGAGAAAATTTGATACTTTCACAGGTTAATGTTTCGATAAAAAAAGGAGAATTTGTTTACTTAATTGGTAAAACAGGGACAGGTAAAAGCAGTTTTATGAAAACCCTTTATGGAGATATTCCTCTCAAAGAAGGTCAAGGTGAAATTGTAGGCATAGACTTAAAGAAGTTAAAAGAAAAACAAATTCCTCAGTTGAGACGAAAATTAGGCGTTGTTTTTCAAGATTTCAAACTTTTGAACGATAGAAACATCAAGCAAAATTTAGAGTTTGTTTTAAAAGCAACCGGCTGGAAAGACAAATCTCAAATGGAAAGCAAAATCGACGAAGTTTTAAGAAAAGTAGGGATGCAAACCAAACATTTTAAATTTCCATATCAACTCTCTGGCGGTGAGCAACAGCGTGTAGCAATTGCTAGGGCACTTTTGAATGATCCTGAACTTATTCTTGCTGACGAACCTACGGGAAATCTTGACCCACAAACCTCAATTGAAGTTATGAATGTATTGCAAGATATTAATAAAAATGGGAATACCATTCTTATGGCTACTCATGATTATGCTTTATTATTAAAATATCCATCTAAAACTTTAAAATGTGATGGTCAAAAAGTTTTTGAAGTTGTTCAGAAAAAAAATGAAGCATAAATTTTCTATTTAATTGATATACAAAAACTTACCAATAAGCTTTAAAAACCTAATATAAACTCTCATTTGTGATTAGCATTCTAATTCCATGTTATAATTACCCAAGTGTAAAATTGGTTGAAGCTTTATACAAACAATGTAAAAGTGCAAAAATAGCGTTTGAAATTTTGGTCAGTGAAGATGCCGGTCATCAATTTTTAAGGGATAATAATAAAATAAATTCAATAGAAAATTGCCATTACAAAATTCAAAAAACAAATTTAGGTCGGGCTGGCAATATCAATAGACTCATAAATTGGGCTCAATTTGAAACCAAACTGATTTTAGATTGTGATGTTATGCCCAAACAAGATCACTTTATAAAAACTTACATAAAAATTTCAAAACAACACAATGCTATAGCTTGTTTTGGTGGTATTTGTTATCAAAAAATTTCCGATAAACACAACTTGAGGTATAATTATGGTGTGAAACGCGAAGCAAAACTCGCTAAAAAGCGTCAAAAAAAACCATTTAAGTATTTGCTAACTTCAAATATTTTATTGGTCAACATCAATCAATTATTTGACAAACACATAAAAACTTATGGCTATGAAGATTTGGTGTTTTCTAACCAACTCTACAAAAAAAACACAAAAGTTTTACATCTTGATAATCCAGTTTATCATTGCAATTTAGAGAGCAATAAAACTTATCTAACAAAAACTGAAACGGCAATAAAAACCTTGATAAAACTTGAGAAACTCAATATTTTAAACCCTGGGCAAACCAATATATCAAAACTTTATCACAACCTAAAGCGTTTATATTTGCATAAGGTTTTACTCCTATTAAACCCTATTATAAGCCAAAAAGCTTACAAATTTTTATTATTAAATGGTAAACCTTTATGGTTATTCGATTTATATAAGCTATTTTGCTTTTGTAAAAATTACTAAATGGCTTATTTTTCTGTTATTTTACCTGTCTATAACAAGGCAAACTTTTTAAAAGAAACAATACAAAGCGTTTTAAACCAAACTTATAAAGATTTTGAACTCGTTATAGTTAACGATGGTTCAACTGACAAAAGTCTTGAGGTTATAAAAGATTTTGGAGACAAGCGTATTAAGCTACACAATCAGGTCAATAAAGGTGCTTCTATTGCACGAAATAAAGGCGTTGAAATTGCTGAATGCGAATGGGTTTCTTTGTTAGATGCCGATGATATCTGGTCAAAAAATCATCTTGAAGAAACTTATAAAGCTATTCAAAAATTGAGCCATGCAGATTTAGTTTCAACGGCATATTCAGTTCAATTAGAGCAACATTATATCAAAAAACCTGTTTTTAGCAAAGCTATACCAAAACATATTAGCTATATTGATAATTATTTTGAGTATAGCCTTATAGATCCTTTGTTTTGGACATCTACTCTATCGTTTAAAAAATCAAGCTTTAACAAAATTGGCGGTTTTGATGTTGATCTAAAAACTGGTGAAGATATAGACTTAATCATCAGGTTTGCTTTAAACTACAAATTGGGTTACAATCCCAAGTTTACTTTGTTGTATAAAAAATACACAGAACATAATCTTTCGTCAATAAGTTCATTAGAAGAAACATATAAATACATCCATAAACACAAGCTCATAGAAAAGCAAAACATTAGTTTAAAACACTATTTAGACATCAACCGATATTCGTTAGCTTTACAATCTAAAATAAATAACAACAAAAAGCTTTATAAAAATTTAGTCTCTGAAATTGATAAAACGCATTTGACAACCAAACACCTTTTTCTTTTAAACTGCCCAAAATGGATGCTTTTAAAGTTAAAATGTTTACAAAAAAAACTAATTAAGGCAGGTGTTTATAAGTCAGCTTTTAATTAATAATCATCAAAACTTCAATAGCTTTATTGATAGACTTAATTTTTACTTTAACTGCCGATCAAAATAATACCGGTTTTCAACGGTTTTTTCATTAAAACCATTAATGAAATTTTGGGTATGAACATAATCATATTCAGTGATAATGATATTGTCATCATTTCCTAAAGCAATATGGTGTACCTTAAAATTATAGGCAAATAGAAAAAAAGGAATCCCTATGGGAAAATTTTTATATTCATATCTAAAAGCACCATTTTTCATTTTGCCTTCAATCACTTTTGAAAATTTTCGCAATCCATCGGTATAACTAATTTGCAAGTGTTTGTTATCGATAAAATTGAAATCAACTTTCTCAACATTTTCAGCTTCTTTTAAATCAAATATTTCAGTCAATAACTTTGATTTACCGTTCGTTTTATATGGGTCTATAAAATAGGTGCCATTCATTAATTGTGCTTGATCTTTGTATAAATAAACATCAGGATTGCCGATGGCTTTACTCACACTTTTGCAAGATGATAATTGAATTGTAAAAATCAATAGAACCCCTATTTTTAAAAATCGCATACTAAGTTATTTTATTTTGCAAACTCAAAAGTTCTTCAACATATTTTCGCTCGTTAGAAAGTCTCGGTATTTTGTGTTGACCACCTAATTTTTCATTGTTTTTTAGCCAAGTGTAAAACAAGCCTGTTTTTGCCACGTGTAATTTTAATATCCTAAGCGTGGTATCATGATTGCGTTTGGCATCATAATCTGAATTGACAGCTCTCAAATTGTTGTCTAAACTCAGTGTAAAATCATCTATGGAGTTTGGTATGTTTTTAAACTCAATAATCCATTCGTGAGCACCTTTGTCTTTACCATCCATAAAAATAGGTCCAACGGTGTAATCTACAATTTCTACATCGTGTTCTAATGCTGCTTTTTTTAGAGCAACTTCTGCATTTTCAATGATGAGTTCTTCTCCAAAAACATTGATGTGGTGTTTAGTTCGACCAGTCACTCTAATGCGATAAGGATTTGTTGAGGTAAACCTGACAGTATCGCCAATTTTGTAACGCCATAAGCCAGAGTTAGTCGTGATGAGCATCGCATAATTTTTACCAATTTCAACTTGGTCTAAGGCAATGGCTTTTTCTTCTTTTTGACCGAAAATATCCATAGGAATAAACTCATAAAAAATACCATAATTAAGCATTAACAATAGGTCTTTACTATCATTTTGGTCTTGTGCTGCAAAAAAGCCTTCAGAAGCGTTGTAGATTTCATAATATTTAAAATCACCATCGGGAATAATGTTTTGATATTGATTAAGGTAAGGGTCAAAACTCACGCCACCGTGAAAATAGACTTCTAAATCTGGCCAAATCTCTTTGATATGTTTGGCATTGGTTTTTTCTAAAATTTCATTAAGCAAAACCAACATCCAAGATGGTACGCCAGCTAAACTGGTAACATTTTGTTTGATGCTTTCGTTGATGATAGCGGGCAATTTTTCTTCCCAATTGCCCATCAAAGAAATCGCATTGCTCGGCGTGCTTGAAAAACTTGCCCAAAGTGGCATATTATCTATCAATAAAGCTGACAAATCCCCAAAAGAGGTGCCGTTGTTGTGATAAATTTCTTTACTGCCACCAAGGCGTAAACCTTTGCCAGTAAATAGCTTAGAGTTTTCATTATTGTTTAAATACATACACAACAAATCTTTACTTGCAGCATAGTGATTGTCTTCAAGTGCTTCTTCACTTAATGGAATAAACTTGCTCTTAGCATTGGTAGTACCGCTGGATTTGGCAAACATTTTAATTGGTGTTGGCCAAAAAATATTAGAAACCCCTTGACGACTTTGCTCAATCTTATCATAAATATCTTCGTAAGTTACAATAGGCAATCTTTCATTAAAATCTTTATAAGTTTTAATCGATTTAAAATCGTGGGTTTTGCCGTATTCTGTATCTTTGGCTTTGTCTAAAAGATTAAATAAAAGTTCGTTTTGAACTTCATGTGGGTATTTTAAAAACAATTCCATTTGATGGATGCGTTTTTTTAAAAACCAAGAGGCAACATTGTGAATGATTTGAATTGGCATTAATTGAAATATTATTAAACAGTAAAAATATAAAAAAATGCAATATACAGGTGTTTTACACAAAATGAAAAGTGAATATCACAAACCTATTCAATATTACTTGAGCTTCAAAAACAGCTTTGTGATTCTAAACCAACTGATTGACAAAAATATAAGCATAACTTTTAAAACTTATGAATGCTTAAACTGCCATAAAGACAAAAAGATTTTTAGACAAGGTTATTGCTACGATTGTTTTTATGAAGCACCAGAAGTTGGAGATTGGGTCATTAACCCCGAATTGAGCAAGGCTCATCTCGACAAAGAAGACCGTGATCTATCATTTGAAAAACGCGTTCAACTCCAACCTCATATCGTTTATTTATCAAATACAGGCAGTGTAAAAGTTGGCGTAACTCGAAAAACACAAGTGCCTTATCGCTGGATTGACCAAGGTGCACACGAAGCCATTGTTATTTTAGAAACCCCAAACCGTTACTTAGCTGGCATTGCCGAAGTGGCATTAAAAGAACATATTTCTGATAAAACCAAATGGCAGAGTATGCTAAAAAATGAGATAGAAGATTTAGATTTAAAAGAAATCAAAAACGATTTAAAACAATATCTCCCTGATGAAACCCAAGAATTTTTTAAAACAGACGAAGAAGAATTTAATATTGAGTTTCCTGTCAAACAATATCCCAAAAAGGTAAAAAGTCTAAATTTGACCAAAACTAAAGACTACAAAGGCAAATTGGTAGGCATCAAAGGACAATATCTCATCTTTGAAGACGAAACCGTATTTAATGTGAGAAGTCACAGTGGTTTTGTTGTGGACTTTAATATATCATAAAAACAAAAAGCCAATTAAAGAATTGGCTAATATTTTATAATAAAAAAGTAGAAGATTTATCTAAAAATCCTCTTTCTCTTTTAAAGACTGAACGTATTGTGCTTTCTTGATTTGTTGTCTGCGCTCAACTGAAGGCTTAGTAAATTCTTTTTTATCTCTCAAAGTTTGTAAAACCTGAGTGTCTCTAAATTTACGCTTTAAACGTTTTAAAGCTCTGTCAATTTTTTCGCCGTCTTTTACTTTTACTATTAACATAAGTTTGCTCTAAATTTTTGAGTTGCAAATATATGAATTTATTTTATTTTGAAAAGGTTTTAAGTTTTTATTTATTGAATTCAAGTTTCTTTAATTCCACTTCCAAACGATTTTGGTTTAAAAGAACCAGGATAAATAAAACATTCATTTTTGATATTTTAAGCTCAAATAACAATAAAAATTATATTTTTGCCAATTGAATAAATTTTAGAAATGGCAACATATCAAAAACGAGGTGGTAAACCTAAAACTAAGAAAGAGAAAGAAGACAAAATAGAAGAAGAATCTACAACGGCAGGAGTATTTAATACCCTTGATGAAAGTGCATCAAAAACGGAACAGTTTGTCTCTAAATACCAAAATATTATTGTTGGTATAATAATAGTTGTAATAATAGTTGTGTTAGGTTATCTTGGATACAACAGATTTATTTTAAAACCTCAGCAAGAAGAAGCTTCTAATGAATTGAGTCAATCTCAAAACTATTTTAGTTTGGCTCTAGAAACCAATAAACCCAAAGCAAGAGACTCATTATTTAGCCTTGCCATCAATGGTGCTCATGGGAAATTTGGGTTTGTAGATATCGCTAAAGAATACAGCTCGACAAAGGCTGGTAATCTTGCTAATTATTATGCTGGTATATCATATCTCAACATTGGTGATTATAAAAATGCTATTGATTATCTTCAAGATTTTAAAGCTGAGGATGAGATGATAAGCACATTTGCTTTAGGTGCTATTGGCGATGCATTTTTACAACTTGAACAGCTTGAAGATGCTTTTGAATATTATAAAAAAGCAGCAAATCATAGAGACAATAACTACACAACGCCAAAATACTTATTTAAAGCTGCAATTACGGCTATGGAACTTAAAAACCCTGATAAGGCTATTGAATTTTTAGAACGTATTGAAAAACAATATCCCGAATCTGAAGAAGCTAAAAAACTAAAGCCTTACCTTGGCAAAGCAATGGGCATGAAATTTTAAATTATGGCTACTCAAGGTAAAAATCTCTCTAATTATAATGCCGATGAGATTTCAGATGCTAAAAAATTTAAATTTGGTCTAGTTGTATCTGAATGGAATGCAGAGATTACTGAAAATCTTTTTCAAGGGGCTTTTGATGTATTGATAAAAAACGGCGTCTCTAAAGAAAATATCATAAGATGGAATGTTCCAGGAAGTTTTGAACTCGTATATGGAGCCAAAAAACTTTCAGAAAGTTTTGATATGTTAGATGCCATTATTGTAATTGGTTCTGTGATTCAAGGAGAAACCAAACATTTTGACTTTGTATGTCATGGCGTTACCAACGGCATAGCCCAACTCAATGTATTACAGGATATTCCGATTATTTTCTGTGTATTAACAGATCATAACAAACAACAATCTATAGACCGTTCGGGCGGAAAACATGGAAACAAAGGTGTTGAAGCTGCAATATCTGCGATTAAAATGGCTCGGTTTCGCGAAAACGCTAAATTTTATAAACCTTAATTATTATGACTGCACAATTGCTTTTTTATTTAATTTTAAGCATTATTGTGATTGATTTTGTCATAGAACAAGTTTTAGATTATCTCAACACAAAGCATTTCAATGACCCTATTCCCGAGCCACTAAATGATATTTATAATGCCGATGAATATCAAAAATCTCAAAATTATAAAACCCAAAAAAATAGGTTTAGTCAAATCAACAGTTGGATTTCTTTTCTAGCACTTGTTTTATTTCTAATATTTGATGGCTTTGCTTTTGTAGATGAAATTGCTCGCAATTTGGTCACGCAACCTATCTTGGTGGCCTTAGTCTTTTTTGGTATTTTAATGTTAGCTATCGATATTTTGTCAACCCCTTTTAGTTACTATGCTACTTTTGTTATAGAAGAACGTTTTGGTTTTAATAAAACAACCCCAAAAACCTTTTGGTTAGATAAATTTAAAGGCTTGTTTCTCGGTGCTATTCTTGGTGGTGTTTTATTGAGTCTTATCATTTGGTTTTATCAAAAATTTCCCGAGACATTTTGGATTTATGCCTGGTTATTAATAAGCGTTTTCAGCATAATTATGAATATGTTTTACGCCAAACTCATTGTTCCTCTATTCAACAATCAAACCCCGTTAGAAAAAGGTTCGTTGAGAGACAAAATAGAAGCTTATGCAAGTAAAGTTGGGTTTAAGCTTGATAATATTTACGTTATAGATGGTTCAAAACGAAGTACCAAAGCCAACGCCTACTTTTCTGGGTTTGGGTCTCAAAAACGCATTACGCTATACGATACGCTTATCAATGACTTGAATGAAGACGAAATTGTTGCTGTTTTGGCTCATGAAGTCGGTCATTATAAACACAAACATATTTTGTATAACCTCAGCTTGTCAATAGTTACCACTGGTATAACTTTGTGGTTGTTGTCTCTACTTGTTGGTAACCCTATGCTTTCTCAAGCTCTTGGTGTAGATAAGCCTAGTTTTCATATTGGTTTAGTTGCTTTTGGCATACTTTATACGCCAATATCTACACTTACAGGTCTGCTTGTCAATTCTTTATCAAGACGTTTTGAATACCAAGCTGATAATTATGTAAAAACCACTTTCAACCACGAGTATTTGATAAGTGGTTTAAAAAAATTATCTGGAAAAAGTTTAAGCAATCTTACGCCACATCCTTTATACGTTAAATTTAATTACTCTCATCCCAGTTTACTTCAGAGAATTCAAAACTTAGAAGATTCTAATAGATAGAACAATGAATTTTTAACTTCTTCTAGGTATGCCAATTTCAATAAATAACTTTGATAAAACAATTATTTGATATTTCACCTATTTCTGATTTTATAATCTTTAAAGGTTAAGATTTTTTTTAACTTTACAAACACAAATAAAAGTGTTGATTTTATGAACATCAATGATGATAAACAAAAATATATAGTGCGTATTTCCCCTATACTCGTAATAAACTTTAGTCTATTGCAAAGTGAAATTGATTAGATATAGGTAAATGTATATAATATAACATTTTGTTCAATATATAATTTTAAATTTCGCCTCAGTCTGAAACATTAAAATAACCGATTATTCCTAATATAAAAAACTGAATATGAAAACAAACATCTTAATATTGTTAGTGATTACCTCATTTTTTTCATGCTACTCTCAAGATACGTTAGTAGCGTTGGATAAAGACCTTACGACTGTAAAATACCCTTTTGATGTCAAGTTTCATACGTTTAAATCGCAAGGGCAAAATCTAAGAATGGCTTATGTAGATGTCTTGCCATCATCAAATGCTAATGGAAAAACCGTACTGCTCATGCACGGTAAAAATTTCAGTATCGCTTATTGGGAGCAAACTATAAAAGCACTGAGAAAAGAAGGTTTTCGTGTAATCGCAGCTGACCAAATTGGCTTTGGAAAATCCACCAAACCTGAATACTACCAATATAGTTTTCAGCAGTTGGCTCATAATACCAAATCTATACTCGATAGTCTAAAAATCAATAAAATTAATGTATTAGGACATTCAATGGGTGGAATGCTTGCCACAAGGTTTGCATTATCTTATCCTGAAATGACAGAAAAGCTCATCCTAGAAAACCCAATCGGTCTGGAGGATTACAAAGTTCTGACAAGCTATCAAACCATTGACGCTAACTATCAAAGTGAATTGAAAAACACAGTAGAAAGCTATCGCAACTATCAGATGAAATATTATTATGACAATACTTGGAAGCCTCAATATGACCGTTGGCTTAACCTATTGGCGGGTTGGACATTGCACAAAGATTATCCTATCGTCGCTTGGAATGCAGCCCTGACTATGGATATGATTTTTACCCAGCCCGTAGTGTATGAATTCAAAAACCTTAAATGCCCGACACTGCTTATCATCGGTACACGCGACAGGACAGCTATAGGCAGAGGAAGAGCTCCGAAAGAAACTCAATCAAAAATGGGGCTTTACAATAAATTAGGGAAGAAAACTCATAAAGCTATACCAAACTCAACCTTAATAGAATTGGAAAACATTGGTCATTTGCCTCATATAGAGTCTTTTGATAGATTTATAAAACCCTTGACTGATTTTTTAAAAAAGTAGATATTTGTATTGTCTAATAGTATTTAGTGAAATACCGATTTCAAATTTTTTACCATTCTGACTAACCCAAAATTATATTACTGCAAAACAGTTGTTTATATTTTATTCGAAGTTTCAACTTTCAATCCAAAATTTACTCATTTTACGTTAGTCGAGGGACTAAAGTTTTTATGAGTTTGAGGGATTACATATAGCAGACTTTTGTCAAAAATCTAAAAAACACATTTATCAGCTCAATATCTCATTTCTAAGCCGACAAAACTTCTTTAACTTTTTTGCCAATTTCAGCAGGCGAATCTACAACGTGAATGCCGCTTTCTTTTAAGATTTTCTTTTTAGCTTGAGCGGTGTCTTCACTTCCACCGACTATTGCTCCAGCATGACCCATAGTTCGTCCAGCAGGTGCAGTTTCTCCAGCTATGAAACCTACAACTGGTTTTTTGCTTCCGCTATTTTTATACCATTTAGCTGCTTCAGCTTCTAATTGTCCGCCAATTTCGCCTATCATCACAACACATTCGGTGTCTGAATCGTTCACGAGGAGTTCTATGGCTTCTTTTGTGGTTGTTCCTATAATTGGGTCACCGCCAATTCCTATGGCTGTTGTTATGCCTAAACCTTCTTTTACGACTTGGTCGGCAGCTTCGTAGGTTAAAGTTCCTGATTTTGAAACAATACCAACTTTACCTTTTTTGAAAACAAAACCTGGCATGATACCAACTTTGGCTTCACCTGGCGTAATCACACCTGGACAGTTAGGACCAATCAATCTACAATCTCTATTTTTGATATAGTTTGAAACCTTTATCATATCAGCAACCGGAATACCTTCTGTGATGGTAATGATCACCTTTATGCCAGCATCAGCAGCTTCCATAATAGCATCTGCAGCAAAAGCTGGTGGTACAAAGATGATAGTGGTATCAGCAGAAACTTCTTTTACAGCTTCTTCAACTGTATTGAATACGGGTTTTCCCAGATGGGTTGTGCCTCCTTTTCCTGGAGTTACACCACCTACAATATTGGTGCCGTATTCAATCATTTGTTCGGCGTGAAAAGTGCCTTCACTACCAGTAAATCCTTGAACAATAATTTTTGAATTCTTGTTGACTAAAACGCTCATAATCTTATTTTGAATTTAGGCAAAAGTAATTTTTTTTGATGATATCTTAAAGTTATTAAGTGTCTTTTAGGATACAAAATTTAATTTTCGATATAAGAGAAAATATTATCTACACTATCGTCTGCAGCTTGGCTCATTATAAAGCCTTTTCGGATTTTATCATCTTCAATTTCCCAAATACTCATAAAGTGAGCAAGAGGTAAGTTTTCTTCATGTTCTAAAGTTTCTACATGATAGGTGAAACGCACGCAAACTTTGTTGTTTTCTGCAAAAATATGACTAAATTCTGGGGTTAAGACTGTAAAGGTTTTTCCCATATTTTGAACCATTTCAAAAAAACCATCAAAATCGAGTTTCAAAAACCCATCGCTACTGTTCCAATTCAATTCTAATTTTGGATGAATATAGTCTTTAAATACATTTTTGTCTTTATAATAATCTGAATATAAAAAATGAGTTACTATCTCTTTATAAGACATATTTAAATTAATTTTTTGAGTTTTGATAGCACATCAGGTAAGCGACTTAGAGAAGCTAATTCTCTGTATTTTTTTCTGATATCAGCTGCAGGAGACCCGAAATAGGTTTTGCCTGGCTCGCAATCTTTACTGATTCCAGAAGTGGCTAATATGATTGATTTTTTACCAATTTTCAAACCACTGGCAATGCCAACTTGTCCCCAAATAGTCACCTCATCTTCAACTACAACACAACCTGCAATTCCGACTTGTGCAGCGATGATGCAACGCTCGCCAACAATAGTATCGTGACCAATTTGGACTTGATTGTCAATTTTTGTTCCTTTTTTGATAATGGTGTTTGCTGTTACGCCTTTGTCAATGGTTGTATTAGCACCGAGTTCAACATCATCTTCTATGATAACGCTACCACCAGATTTGAGCTTGTCGTGATGGGTTTGTCGGTTTTTGTAGTAAAATGCATCAGCACCTAAAACAACTCCCGAGTGCAAAATCACATTATCACCAATTTCAACACCATCATAAAGACAAGTATTGGGATGAATAATACAGTTTTTACCTATTTTAACATTGTGCCCAATAAAAACTTGAGGTTGAATGATTGTGTTTTCGCCGATAATAGCTGAATCGCTAATGTTTTGATTTGATTTTTCAAAACGGTTAAAATAATCTGTAAGCTTGTTAAAATCTCTAAACGGGTCGTCAGAAATCAATAGAGCTTTGCCATCTGGGCATTCCACTTCTTTGTTGATCAAAATGACACTGGCTTTAGATTGTAAAGCTTTGTCGTAGTATTTTGGGTGGTCAACAAATACAATTTCACCTGAATTGATAACATGAATTTCGTTCATGCCAGTAATCTCAAAATCATCGTTGCCAATGGGTTTTGCCTTGATGATGTCAGCAATTTGTTTTAGAGTATATGTTTTGGGAAACTGCAAGATCTATTCTTTTATACGTTCCTTATAGGTTCCTTTTTCGGTTTCAATTTTAATCTTATCACCTTCATTAATGAATAGAGGAACATTGACTTCGTGACCGGTTTCTACAGTTGCAGGTTTGGTTGCGTTTGTTGCAGTATTGCCCTTAACACCAGGTTCAGTTTGAGTTACTTCCATAATGACATGTGGTGGCATTTCAACAGACAACGGCTCATTATCTTCTGTGTTGATGAGAACTGTTACCACATCACCTTCTTTGAGCAAACCTGGCATATCAAGAGCAGCTTCTGTTAATCTAATCTGAGTATAGTCTTCTTGATTCATAAAGTGGTAAAACTCACCATCGTTGTATAAAAATTGAAATTTATGGGTTTCTACTCGAACTTCATCGATTTTGTGACCTGCAGAAAAGGTGTTGTCAATTACTTTTCCTGTGGTTACACTTTTGAGTTTAGTTCTTACGAAAGCTGGACCTTTTCCAGGCTTAACGTGAAGAAATTCTACAATTTTAAAAATATCATGATTATATCTGATGCATAATCCATTTCTAATATCACTTGTTGTTGCCATAGTTTTGTTTTCAGTGTTCAGTTTTAAGTGTTCAGTTTTAAGTATTCAGTTTTCAGTGTTCAGTTCTCAGTATTCAGTTTTCAATCTTAAGTTTCAGAAAAATTTTCACAAACACTTCTATATGAACTTATTTTTTAATCAGATAAAGAGTAAGTTTCTCCTTTCGGAAACATTTTCTAAACAAATTTACTTATTATTATTTACTCAATACATATAAATTTTAGGATTTAAAATAAATCTAAAAAAACAATCAATTTGAAAAATAACCTTTCATAATTCCACGTTGAGAATCTTTGATAAATTGAAGAATTTCATCTCGCTCAGGCGTGGCTTCCATTTCAGCTTCAATGATTGAAAAGGCTTGAGTGTTATTATAATTACGCTGGTATAAAATTCGATATATATTTTGTATTTCTCTAATTTTTTCGGTGTCAAATCCACGTCGTCTTAAACCCACTGAATTGATACCAACATAAGATAAAGGCTCTCTAGCGGCTTTGACATAGGGCGGAACATCTTTTCTTACCAAAGAACCACCAGTGATAAATGCGTGTTGACCAATGCTACAAAATTGCTGAACAGCAGCCATGCCAGCAAGAACAACATAATCGCCAACGGTAATATGACCAGCTAAGGTGCTGTTGTTAGAAAACACACAATTGTCGCCAACAATACAATCGTGTGCAATGTGGCAATAGGCCATAATCCAGCAATTTTTACCTACTTTGGTTTTGTTGCGATCAGAAGTACCACGATTGATAGTTACACATTCACGAATAGTTGTACCATCACCAATTTCTGTGATAGTTTCTTCTTCATTAAATTTTTTATCTTGTGGAATAGCCGAAATAACAGCTCCAGGAAAAATGCTCACATTCTTACCAATTCTTGCTCCTTCCATGATAGTTACGTTAGAGCCAATCCAAGTTCCTTCGCCAATAACGACATTATTGTGAATGGTAGTAAAGGGTTCAATAACTACATTTTTTGCTATTTTGGCACCTGGATGAACATAAGCTAAAGGTTGATTCATAAATTATTAATTTTGTCTAACGATTTGTGCCATAAGCTCAGCTTCAGAAGCCAATTTGCCATTGACATAAGCATAGCCTTGCATATGGCAAATACCACGTCTTATAGGTGATATGAGTTCTAATTTAAAAATAAGTGTATCGCCAGGTTCAACTTTTTGTTTGAATTTGACATTGTCCATTTTCATAAAAAAAGTCAAATAATTTTCTGGATCTTCAACGGTGCTTAAAGCTAATATTCCACCAGTTTGAGCCATTGCTTCAACTTGCAAAACGCCAGGCATAACTGGTTTTCCTGGGAAATGACCTATAAAGAAAGGTTCATTCATAGTTACATTTTTAACCCCAATGACGTGTTTGTCAGAAAGTTCGTATATTTTATCAACCAACAAAAACGGTGGTCGATGTGGTAAACGATTCATGATTTCAGAAACATCAAAAAGCGGTTTAGTATTGAGATTGATTTTTGGAACTTTGTTACGCTTTTCGGTTTTGATGATTTTTGATAATTTTTTGGCAAATTGTGTGTTGACAGTATGGCCAGGCTTGTTGGCAATCACTTTGCCTCTTATGCGAGTACCTATCAAAGCCAAATCTCCAAGAACATCAAGTAGTTTGTGTCTTGCGGCTTCGTTAGGATAATGCAGGGTTAAATTATCTAAAATACCATTAGATTTGATGTGAATTTCATCTTTACCAAAAGCTTCTTTTAACTTTTCTGTAGTTTCTGGATTTAATGCTTTATCTACATAAACAATAGCATTATTTAAGTCGCCTCCTTTGATTAGACCATGGTCAAGAAGCATTTCTATTTCATGAAGAAAACTAAAAGTTCTGGCGTCAGCAATTTGATTTTTAAATTCATTAACCGATTTTATCGAAGCATTTTGAGTGCCAAGGACTTTTGTGCCAAAATCTACCATTGTAGTCACTTGATAATTATCTGCAGGCATTAAAATCAATTCAGAGCCATCATCATTAGCAAAAGAAATAACATCTTTGACAACAAATTCTTCACGCTCTACATCGAGTTCAACTTTTCCAGCTTTTTCAAGGGCTTCAACAAAAAATTTTGAAGATCCATCCATAATCGGTGGTTCAGAAGCATTGAGTTCAATCAGCACATTATCAATATCTAAACCTACACAAGCGGCCAAAACATGCTCAGTAGTTTGTATGGTAACTCCATTTTTCTCAAGTGTGGTGCCTCTTTCGGTATTTGTAACTAAGTTGACGTCTGCAGGAATAATAGGATGTCCTTCTAAATCAATACGCTGAAAAGCATATCCGTGATTTGCTTTGGCAGGCTTAAAGGTTAATTTTACGTTTTTTCCAGTGTGTAAACCTACACCTTCTAGACTCACTTCTCTTTGGATAGTAGTCTGTTTAGTTGGATGTTTTTTCATAATCTTGAAGTTTTTGTTCAAGGGTTTCTATTTTTTTAACAAGTTTTGGTAAGTTTTTAAAATGGACATATGATTTATTAAAATCGCCATAAGCCAGAGCTGGTGACCCTTGAATAACTTCGTCATCTTTAACATTTCTGCCGATACCTGTTTGAGCCTGAACTTTTACCCGATTTCCTATAGTGATATGACCTACAATACCAACTTGACCACCGATAAGACAGTTTTCGCCGATTTTGGTTGATCCTGCAATTCCTGTTTGGGCGGCAATGGCTGAATGTTTGCCTATTTCTACGTTGTGAGCTATTTGTATATGATTGTCTAATTTTACACCTTCTCTGATAATTGTTGAGCCCAAAGTTGCCCGATCTATGGTTGTACCTGCTCCTATATCAACATGGTCTTCAATCACTACATTACCTATTTGAGGTATTTTTTTATAAACCCCTATTTGATCTGGAGAAAACCCAAAACCATCAGCACCTAAAACTACATTACTGTGCAAAACACAATTGTTGCCGATTACTGTTTCAGAGTAAATTTTACAACCTGAAAAAATATTTACATGGTTACCAATCACAACATTATCACCAATATAAGTATGGGGATAAATTTTAACATTATCTCCTATTTTTACATTTTTACCTATGTATGTGAATGCACCTATATAAGGTTTTTTACCAATACTAGCTGATTTTGAAATATGATTGGGTTCTTCTATTCCAGATTTATCAAGCTTAACCTGATTGTAGTATTCTAAAAGTTTTGAAAACGACTCATAAGGATTATCAACTCTAATCAATGTCATATTAATATCTTGAGCTTGTTCAAAATCTTTATCGACAATACAAATACTGGCTTTGGTTGTGTATATATAGGATGTATATTTAGGATTGGCCAAAAAGGTTAGTGAGCCTTCTTCGCCTTCTTCTATTTTAGAGAGTTTATCAACTTCGATATCTTGGTTTCCCTCAATACTTCCACCGAGTAGTTCTGCTATTTGACTTGCTTTGAATTTCATTTTGACAAAAATAGAAAAAAAAGTTAAACCCAAGTTACTCAATGAAAAACTAATTTAAAGTCAGAATACTGATAAGTTTATCTGCATTAGCTATTTTTAGGGTTATTGGCACATGATTTTTATGCTGAAGAATGATTGTTGTTTAAATCTCAAATAACATAGCAATCAACCTTCAAAAACACTGAGTTTAATCAAGGAATTCTTAAGTATTTATGGGTTTGAAGTGAGATTTTCCATTTGGGATGCTTCATAACATACTCTACGATAGTTGGCATCATTTTTTCTCGAACACTCCATTCTGGTTGAAGATAAAGCAAAGCTTGAGTTTCTAGTTTTTGGGCTTGATCTTCTGCAAATTTAAAATCGTGTTTATTGAAGATTATAACTTTCAATTCGTCTGCATGTTTATAAATTTCAGGTTGAGGTAATTTTATTTTTTTAGGTGACAGACAAATCCAATCCCAAACACCTGTCATTTTGTAGGCTCCTGAAGTTTCGATGTGAATCTTCATGCCTTTGTCTTTTAGACCTTGGGTGAGTTTTGACATATCCCAAGTCAGCGGTTCGCCACCAGTAACCACAATAGTATCCGAGTATTTTTTGGCCTCATTAATAATTGTTTTTATGTCTGTTGGAGGATGAATTTCTGGGTTCCAGCTTTCTTTAACATCGCACCAATGGCAACCAACATCACATCCGCCAATACGTATAAAATAAGCAGCAGTTCCTGTATGATGACCTTCTCCTTGAATAGTGTAAAAGGCTTCCATAAGAGGCAAATATTCACCCTTATCTACTAATTTTTTGATTTCTTTTGTTTTCATGCCTTGCAAAGTTAAAGAAATTGCATCTCTTAGCTTATATTAGTTGACCTAAATGAAATAAGTTAATTATGAGCTTCCATCTGAATGGTTAAAAGCTTATGATACAAGCCAGATTTATCATCAAGTAGTGATTTGTGATTGCCTTTTGAAGTTATTTTTCCGTCTTGAAGCACTAAAATTTGATCGGCTTTTTTAATGGTTGACAGCCGGTGAGCAATAATAACAGAAGTTCTATTTCTCATCAGTTTATCAAGTGCATCTTGAACCAATAATTCAGATTCAGAATCTAATGAACTTGTGGCTTCATCTAAAATTAAAATCACTGGGTTTTTGAGTACTGCTCTAGCTATAGCTATACGTTGTTTTTGCCCGCCAGATAGTTGCACACCACGTTCACCAACTTGAGTCTCGTATTGATCAGGAAACGACATGATAAAATCGTGAGCATTGGCTTGAATTGCAGCTTTTTTTATAGCTTCAAAACTAGCATTGGGTTTTCCATAAGCAATATTATCTTTGATACTTCCTCCAAAGAGGAGGACATCTTGAGGAACCATAGCAATTTGTTGTCTGAGTTCATTTAAATTATAAGATGTAGCTTCCTTATCATCAAACAAAATTTTTCCAGATTGTGGTTCATAAAACCTCATAATTAGTTTAGCAATAGTAGATTTTCCCGCACCACTTGTACCAACAAAAGCCGTGGATTGCCCTTTTAATATATCAAAGCTAAGGTGATGTAAAACCTGATCATCGGGTCGTGAAGGATAGGCAAAATTCACTTTTTCAAATTTTAAATTGCCTTTGATTTTATTTTTTAATTTTAAATCCTTTAAGTCTTCTGGAGTTTCGTCAATAATGTCAAATACTCTTTCGGTTGCTCCGACTGCTTTTTGAATTTGAGCATATTGAATAGGTAGTCCACCAATAGAAGCTCCAACAAAAATGGTGTATAAAATAAAGGTAATAAGCTGTGATTGATCAAGCTCACCAGCGTGCTGAAGTTTGACCGCATACCACACCAAAAGCACAATAGCTCCAAAAATACAAAAAATGATAAAAGAAGAAAATGCACCACGAGCCAAACCTCCTTTAATGGAGATAGATTTAATATCAAGCACTGCATTTTTATATTTTTTAATTTCAAAAAACTCATTGGTAAAGGCTTTTACGTCTGCTATGGCTTGCAATGTTTCGCCTACTATACTATTGGCATCTGCAACTTTGTCTTGAGCTTGTTTAGAAAGCTTTTTGATGTATCGACCAAAAATGACGGCAACTACTACAAACACTGGAATGGTAACCAACATCAATAAAGATAGTTTCACAGAAGTTAAAAAAAGTGCAATAATACCACCTACAACAATAATCATTTGACGCAAAAACTCTGCAATTCCTGTTGTAAAGGTATCTTGAATCTGTCCGATGTCTGCCGCAATACGGCTATTGAGCTCGCTGACACGTCGTCCTGAAAAGAAAGACATTGGCATTTTTATAAGCGTATTGTATGCGTCTTGACGAACGGCAGAAAGCATATTTTCGGTGACGTTTACAAACAAGACTACTCTAAAAAATGAAAATATGGCTTGAGCTGTAAATAAAATAAGTAGCCACATTCCCATGGTGTTTATATCTTCTTCACTAAATTCAGCGGTTTTAATCAAATCGCCCATAAGTTTAGGAAACAACAGAGCTGTTACTCCAGTCAATCCTAAAAATATCATGCCTATAAGAAGCTTCCACCGATGAGATCCAATATACTTAAAAAGCCTTAATGAGCGCTTTAAGTTCGATTTATTGAGTTTTGTTTTTGGAAAATCGGATTGGGTTTTGCGCTTGGCCATTAACTTGATTTATTATAAAGATTTGCAAATTTAAGGGAATTTAAAATTTTAGAAGACCGAAAAAACCTTAAAAGAATGGCAAAGTTTTAAAATATAAATTTTTGAACTTAAAAATACTTTCAAAAATTTAGTATATCTCCTACTAATTTGAGGTAATCTTCTCTTTTGTCAACAAAATCTAATTCTGAAATATCTAAGATTTTAGTTTTAAAGCGGTTTTCATTTTTTATAAAATTCAAATAACCCTGATTGATTTTTTCTAAATAATCGGCATTGATATCTTGTTCGTAGCTTCTACCTCTTTTATGAATATTTTCAAGTAGTCGTTCTGTATTTTGATAAAAGTAAACATATAAATCTGGTTTTGTAATATTACGATACATGATATCAAAGACCTTTTTATAGAGTTTAAATTCTTGGTCTTTAAGGGTTATTCTAGCAAAAATCAAACTTTTATATAAATCGTAATCTGCAATACTAAAGTTAGAAAACAAATCAAGTTGTGTAATGTCATCGACTAATTGTTGGTGCCGATCTGCCAAAAAAGACATTTCTGTAGGAAAAGCATAACGCTTAGGATCTTTATAAAATTGTGGCAAAAAGGGATTTTCTTTAAAACGTTCTAAAATCAACTTGGCATCAAAATCTTCGGCCATCATCTCTACGAACGTTGTTTTTCCTGCTCCAATATTTCCTTCAATGCAAATATAGTTTACATCTGGAACTTTAAAATTGACAGGTTTAAGTTTGACATCCGTCTTTTTTATTGTGTTGTTTTTTGGTAAATCATCTTTCAGTTTTTCAATATTTTGATTCAAAATTGGATGAGTTTTTTGGGTAGCAATATCTGCCAAGGGAAATAAAACAAAATCGCGTTTTGAAAGTTCTGGGTGAGGTATTTTTAAATTAGAATCCGCAATGTAATCATCTCCAAAAAATAAAATATCTAAATCTATGGTTCTATTTTGATATCTTTTTGAGTGTCGCCTACGTCCTAAAGTTATTTCGATTTCTTGCAATTCTTTTAAAACTTGTTGAGCTTTAAGCCTAGTTTTGACTTTGATGCATGCGTTGTAAAATGCTTCGCCTTCAAAACCCCAAGCTGGTGTTTCGTAAACTGAAGAAATATGTGTCACAGAACCTATTTTTGTGAAAATAGCTTCTATGGCTTTTTGTAGATAGACTTCTCGTTGCCCCTGATTACTACCTAAGGCGATGTAAACGCTTGTGAGTGTGCTCAATATATTAAGAAAATTTTATCGATTGATGATCTGTATTTTTTTTAAAAAAATAAGCTTTACAAAGCTACAACCCTTTATTTTTGCTTGCAAGTAAAACAAACATACCATTTTGAATTCTTTAGCCTCTAAAAAACAAGCACTTTTTATTTATATGATATTAGCTGCTTTATTTATTTCATCATTAGTCTCATCAAATCTGATTTTTAAAAAATTTTTTGCTTGGGATTTTTTTGGGTTTTATACGTTTGAAGTTTCTGTAGGCATTTTACCATATCCATTAACGTTTTTAATTACAGACACTATCAGCGAAATTTATGGGCGTAAAAAAGCTAACCAAGTTGTTACCGTAGGAATTTTTGCCTCCTTATTTTCGCTTTTAATCATTTTGGTATCAAATCAAGTTTCAGCAATTCCCACATCACCAATACAAGATGATACCTTCAATCGGGTTTTTGGTTCTACAGGAATTGCAGTTTCTGCATCTATGATTGCTTATTTGTTTGCACAATACATCGATATTGCTATTTATCATTTTTGGAAAAAACAAACCAAAGGTCGCCATTTGTGGTTGAGAAATAATTTTTCTACCATGAGTTCTCAATTTATTGATACGTTAGTTGTGATTGGCTTACTTTGTAGTTTCGGTGAAATACCTTGGAATAAGTTTAACGTGCTATTATTTTCTGGTTTTTTATTTAAAGTTATTGTCGCTGCTTTAGACACACCAGTACTTTATCTTATTGTTTATAGTTTTAGAAAACGCTTCAAACTGAAAGTTAATGAGGAAATAAGCTTAGACTAAACCGCCACATCATAAGTTCTTAAAGCCTCATTCAAAGATGTTTTTTTATTGGTACTGGCTTTACGCTGACCAATAATCAAAGCACAAGGCACGTTGTAATCGCCAGCGGGAAAAGACTTGGTATAACTTCCTGGAATCACAACTGAACGTGCAGGAATAATGCCTTTCATTTCTTTAGGCTTATCGCCTGTCACATCAATAATTTTAGTTGATGCTGTCAAAACTACATTGGCACCAAGCACGGCTTCACTTTCTACTCTTACACCTTCTACAACTATGCTTCTTGAACCGAGAAAAGCGTTGTCTTCAATAATGACAGGTGCAGCTTGCAAAGGCTCCAAAACACCACCTATACCAACACCACCAGACAAATGTACGTTTTTACCAATTTGAGCACAACTGCCAACAGTTGCCCAAGTATCAACCATAGTGCCAGCATCAACATAAGCTCCTATGTTGACATAACTCGGCATCATAATAACACCGCTTGAAATATAAGCCCCGTGACGAGCCACAGCATTAGGCACAACACGAATATTGCGTTCTTTATAATGGGTTTTTAATGGAATTTTATCATGATATT
Organism: Psychroflexus sp. MBR-150; assembly: GCF_053628795.1. Classification (NCBI taxonomy): domain Bacteria; kingdom Pseudomonadati; phylum Bacteroidota; class Flavobacteriia; order Flavobacteriales; family Flavobacteriaceae; genus Psychroflexus; species Psychroflexus sp. MBR-150. The sequence goes on along the minus strand of NZ_JBRJHB010000008.1, from coordinate 882 downwards.
CAAAAATGCCAGCTTCTAAAGTTTTCATTTTTTGGATAGGAAAATACAAAACCACGGCTTTTTTTACCCATTCGTTGACTTGCCAACCTTGATCAGTTGGTTCAGCACAACGCAATTTGCCTTGATCTAAAAGTTCAACGACTTCTCTAATGGCTTTAATTGTAGCTTTATCTTTCAGCAAGTCTCTATTGTCCCATGCTTTGGATATAATATTTTGTAAATTATTCATTTTTCAATTTTTTTTCAAATATAAGATTTTGCTTAAGCAGTCATTAATATTGCTTATACTATATTTGTAAAAAACAATTTTATGCCAAAGGTAATGGCTTTAGATTTTGGACTCAAACGCACAGGTATTGCTGTAACCGATGACTTAAAAATGATGGCTTTCGGTCTTAAAGCAGTTGAAACCAAGAGTTTAATGGATTTTTTAAAAACTTATGTTTCAAAAAATCAAGTTGATGAAATTGTTATAGGTCAACCCAAACACGTCGATGGTCAACTTATGGCTCTTGAAAGAAACATCCTATGGTTGATTGAAGATATCAAAAAAGATTTCCCAAAACTCAAAATCATAAGAATTGACGAACGTTATTCTTCAAAAATGGCTTCACAAGCTATTGCTCAAAGTGGTTTAAAAAACAAAAAAAAACGAAGCAAAGGTTTGATAGATGAGATCAGTGCAACATTGATTTTGCAGGACTACCTTAATTAGTGATAGTATTCAGTTTGCAGTCGGCAGTTTGCAGTTTGCAGTATTCAGTTTGCGGTTTGCAGTTTTGACTTAAGGTAACTTCTAAAAACCGTTTATTTCTTTCTCTTTAAACTTTTCTAATTTTTTTTTGAAAATTTGATTTATGTTTTTTTTGATTCATATTTTTT
>NZ_JBRJHB010000007.1:0-131896 GCF_053628795.1 Psychroflexus sp. MBR-150 | reverse complement strand
AAAACACCAAAATCTGTTGACTCGGGTATGTTTGTTTTTTTCGCTTATCTTTACGCGTTGCTGATTATCTCTAATCAGCTTGTCAATTCAATATGCCAATGTACTTTTTTAATCTTTTTGTTTCGCCCGAAAGCGGGTGCAAATGTAATACCTTTTTTCTTTTCAACAAATACTTTTTTTGAAAAAAAATTGTTTTTTTTAATATCACAAAACATTAATTTTCAATAAGCTGATTTTAAGCTAAATAAAGAAAATAAAAAGTGAAATGTTTTTTTATTATTTTGAATTTTCTTTTTTTAAATTTTCATTAAATGAAGATGGTAATATTGAGGGAATCATTTTTATAATGATAGGTAGTAAAATGCTACCTCCTGGTAAGGCAAATATGGCTAAAGAAGGTATGGTTTTAAAAATATCTAATAATTGGGTTTTAACTTTTCTCTTTTCTTTTGAATTCAACTCCCTATATGTTGATATCATCAATAAATTCATGAGTTCTTTACTTTGAGTTATTTCGTTGATGATCCTTTTTTTGTTTCTTATTATTAATAAAGACACTGTGCGATAGGTTCGGTCGTAGAAATACTTTACTGGATGAGCCGTATTAAAATAATATATTTCAGATTTGTTTTTATTCACAAAATCATATAAAAACTGGATAGAATTATCCAACTCATGGCTTGAAATATTTAAAATTTGTGAAAGTTTGCTTATAAAAACTTTTTCAGATTCATCTATCTCCTCATCTGAGTATAATGTCATGCACATCATATCGATAAGGTAGAGTTTTTCTGTTTTGTCTTGTAAAATATCAAAATTTAAGTCTGCCAGCTCTTTTAAGTTATCCACATTAATTTCGTGATACCTTAAAGAGCTTTGAATTAATTTAATTATAATATTATCGTATTTCCCTTTTAATTTTTTTTCTTTTAAAGCTAAATATAAAGTATTGACGAGCAACTCTTCAAGTCTGGTAACAAACCAACATGGTTCATAGGTTTTGTTAAGATAGTTTTTGAATGCTAAAACATCGACAAACAATAATGCATTTGTGACGATATTACTAAAATTCTTTTGAATGTATGAATCATTAGTTTGAACGCGTTGGTGAATTATGCTTTCAACTTCTCTGTCAAGCTTTGATTTAAAAGACCATTTGAATTGAAATAAAGAATGATGAGTGCGTTTTAATTCATTATAAAAAGACAAGATTGTTTGCAAACATAATTTATGATTTTGCTGAGGGTTAAAGTGAAAGTAAACAATTGACAAAGCCGTAAATAAATTGACTTTGGCCAATTCTTCTTGCGTTAATTTAAAATCATCGTTTTGACGCTGGCTAACGGGAATTAAATTTGTGCCATAAATAAAACCTGCTTTTTTGAGTTCATAATAAAACTCTTCAAAGGAATAAGCGGATAATTTTTTTAAATCCTGATCGTATTCATCTAAATACTTGTTAATCCAACCTGTTGCTGATGGGTTCATTTATGTAAATTATGTTGTAAAGTTAGTTAATATTTGAAATAAAAAAACCCAGCTAAAAGCCGGGTTTTAAGTTTGATAAAATGGCTTAATTTATTTTAGCGTAACAGTTCTTGTAACATCATTAAATGAACCAGGAATTAAGTTTCCTTCAGCATCGACAAGTTGTAAGCGTATTTTAACTTCTCCTTTGTCTAAACCTTCTATAACATACGGTACCCATTCTGTGATTGTAAATTCTTCTCCATTGATAGTCGCTTTAACTTTGTTACCAGTTTCTGATAATTTTGTATTGACTAAAAAGAAATCTAACAATAATTTTTCTGTATCTTTTCCACTATAAGTTCCTTTTGGACGACTATAAAACAAATGTGGTTTAGATAAATCAAGTGCTTTTCCTTTAGGTTTACCAACTGTGATAGGCTGAACTAAAAATGCATTTTTAACAGATTCGTGATAAGAACGCGATAGAAATGCTAATAAAACATGGTTTCCTTCTTCAATTTCTTTAGAAAAAGATGGCTCGTAATGTGCAGAATATGGAGCATTGTCTAAAATAAAATGGATGTGTTGTCCGTTTGCAGAATTGGCTAAGCCATTTTTACCTGCATCTTCAGTTTGAGCTCCAAGTTCAAATTTTTCAACATTAAAATCAAATTTGACTTCTGCTTTACCTGTTTCTTTATTGATTTTACCAACAGCAGGTTTATTCAGGCTTATTTTTGCATCTTCAAATTTAGGTGAATCTGCAAATTTAGATAAGGTTATTTTAGATTTCTCAATTTTTTCTTCTGTTTTAACTTCTTTACCATCTGCTTTATTATCCTTATTTTCTTGCTTTTTACAGCTCGCTAAAATCAGAATTAATGATAAAAAACTAATTGCTAAATTTTTCATTTTGTTTGAGTTTTAAATTTTATCCGAATTTAAGTATATAGTCATTAAAAGTCAAATAATTAATAAAAATTAACAAATATATAATGTCTTAATCACTTAAAAGTTTGGTTTTTACAACAATATCACTATGAAGTGTCCTATGTACTGGACATTTGTTAGCAATTTCTAATAACCGTTGTCTTTGTTTGTTATCTAAATTACCTTTTAAAATTATATCTCTTTCAAAAATGTCAATCTTTGATGTTTTATCTTCTACATTTTTGCAATCGTAACAATGGTCTTTATTGTGATTGATATGAACTTCTACATTTTCAACTGACCATTTTTTGCGTTTAGCATACATCTGAATAGTCATAGCCGTGCAAGCTGCCAGACCGCCAGAAACAAACTCGTATGGATTTGGTCCTAAATTATGACCTCCAAATTCTTCTAATTCATCTGCTTGCATTCTATGAGAACCCAAAGCCATTTCAGTAGTAAAGTCATCGTTTTGATCTAAGCTCGCTACCACCTGATGTTTCGTTTTAAGGTCTTTTTCTTTTTCAAATACATCGAGATATCGTGTAGCCCAACTTGAAATCACTTGACCGACATAAGAAGAATCTTTGGGATCGGTCATCAAATGATCTGCACCGTCTAGTGAAACAAAACTTTTAGGATGATGAGAGTGTGTGTATAATAATTCTGCATTTTTTATACCTACAATCTTATCTTGTGGCGAATGAAATATGAGATAGGGTTTTTTTAAATCGCCTAAAAATTCGTCTATTTTATTGTTTTGCAAATCTTCAAGAAAATCTTTTTTAATGGTAAAACTCCTACCGCCAACATTAACTTTGGCTTTGCCTTGATTTTGAATTTCATCCATTTTGCTTTCCAGCAATTCACTCACGTGCTGTGGCTGAAATGGACTGCCAATAGTGACAAAAGCTTTAATATTATCCAACTGATGAGCAGCAAAAATACTAGCAGTGCCACCCAACGAATGTCCGATAATTAAAATTGGTGCTTCATAATTGTCTTCCAAAAACTGAGATGCCGCAATCAAATCGTCAACGTTATGAGAAAAATTAGTATCTTCAAATGCACCATCGCTTTGACCGAGTCCTGTAAAATCAAAACGCAATACACCAAAACCACTTGAAGTTAATCCATCTGAGATGTTTTTGATGGCTTTAAGATTTTTATTACAAGTGAAACAATGTGCAAAAATGCAATAACTATGAATACGTTTATCTACTGGCAAATCTAACCTACCGACTAATTCTTCTTCGTTTTTATTTTTAAATAAGACTTTGTTTGATTTCATAATTGATGATTTATTTGAGTTTTAAAATTTCAAAATTTATCTGACTTTTGAGGGGTTTTTGTGATAAAAGATTAATACTATTTTCGGACAACTGAAATATCCTAGGATAACCACCTGTAACTTGTGCATCACGCATCAAAATCATCAGTTTACCTTCTGGTGTTAATTGCACAACGCCAGGCATAACAGGTGCTGAATTAATACTTTCTAAGCGATTTTCAAAAACTTCATCAAATTGATAAGCCATACGGTTGCTTTGTTCTGAAATAGTGAATGTCTTGGTCGCTAAAATTTCTTTTTCATTTCGGTTAAGTTTATCGTATTCTGGCAAAGGGTAAACTTTTAAAGTTTTGGATTCATAAATAGAAAAATCATAATTAACGTTAGCGTGTTTTTTATTAAAATTTTGATGATTGCTTTTAATTCTTATTTCATCATCTTTTTTTAGCTTTTCTGAAGTTGTAATAGATTGATATTGGCTTTGGCTTCCGAGTTTTTCTTCAGAAATCAAATAACCTTTAACGGCGAGATAGGCTCTGTTTTGTATGTTTTTAACTTCCAAAACATCGTCGGGATGAATTGAGAGTTGATGATTGGTCTCCGCTTTTATTCCATTTATAAATACTTTTGCTTTTGGTGCAGTAATGGCAATAGTTTGAGCTGTAGTAAATTTGAGTTTAGAACCAATAAAAGTCATTTCTAAAACTGCTTGCTCAGGTGAATTACCTACCAAAAGATTAGCAAAACGGGATAAATTTTGATCCATAGCTCCACTTAATGGCACACCAAAATCAGTATAGCCAAACCGACCAAGGTCTTGAATGCTAGTATAAAATCCGTTGGATAAAAGTTTAATCATTTTGTTTAAATTTTTCAATTGAAATATCAGCGTTTTTAAGCCTGTCAAATTCCGATTTATCAATAGCAAAAAACTGAATTTGATCTCCTGGATGAAATGGACTTGGTGGTTTTCTATTGACATCAAACAAATCAATCGGTGTTTGCCCAACAATCTGCCAGCCACCAGGCGAACGCATAGGATAAATTCCCGTTTGATTTTCGGCAATGCCTACACTACCCTTTTCAACATTTTGTCTTGGGGTTTGATGTCTTGGTATTTGAATGCGTTTATCAACATCACCAAGATATAAAAACCCTGGCAAAAAACCGATAAAATATAAGGTATAAATTTGTTCAGTATGAATTTGAATAATTTTAGATGTGCTGAGATTTTTTTGTTTTGAAATATTTTTTAAATCTTGTTCATATTCATAACACACTGGAATTTTAAATCGTCTTGTTTTAACCTCACCATTATTTTTAATTTCAAATGAGTTTATGAAAGTTTCGGTTTGATTTTTTTTCTTTAAAATATCAATATCAGAATTTTTATATTTTATCAAAAATGTATTAAAAGCTGAAGTTATATATTTTATATCCTGATCTTGTTTTAAAAGCTGATTTTTTAAAGCTTGTAAGGTTTTAATATATTTTGCAGACAACTTAAAATTCCACTCTACAAGCAAACTCGTAGGTGATGACAAATGAGTTTTGAAGTCGTTGAGTTCTTTTTTTATCATTGAATCTTTATTTTTTGGTTTTTGAGCTCATCAACTAAGGTTTCTAACATATCCAAAGCCTTAGGTGTATCACCGTGAATACAAATAGTATCAACTTTTATGGAGATGTGTTTTGAGTTAAATGTTTCAACAACTTTATCAATAATCATTTTCTTAACTTGCTTAATCACTGCTTCAGATGTTTTAAAAACAGCCTTAGGATGTTGACGCGATACCAAACTCAAATCTTCATTGTATGCTCTATCTGCAAAGCCTTCGATTTTAATTGGAATTTGAGGTTTTGCAACAGACTGAATCATAGAATTTGGTGGCACATAAAGAATGGTTTTTTGGTGTTTATCTTTAATTAAATTGACTAATGCTCGAGCTTTGGTTTCATCAGATTTTAAATCATTATACAAAGCCCCATGAAATTTGATGTGATGCCAAGTGGCTTTAGTTTCATCAATACATTTCTTGAATAAATTTAACTGATTATCGATAGCTTCTACTAAATCATCTATGCTAATTTTGATAGACTTTCTTCCAAAATTCTCAACATCTGGATAGGATGGGTGAGCACCTATTTTAACTTTGTGCTTTTGAGCCAATTTAATGGTTTTTAAAATACTTTGCTGATCACCAATATGTCCACCACAAGCGATATTGCAAGACGAGAGATATTTTAAAAGAGCTTCGTCGTTAGTTTTGCCTTCGCCAAGATCAGCATTTAAGTCGATAGTGTAATTCATTTTTAAAAATGTAAATTTTATAAATTTTCTTAAAATAAATTAGAATTATGGGAATATCAGTATATTTCAGAAAAATTTAAAATTATGAAAATAAAAGTTTCTATTTTCGCTTTTGCTTTTACAGGGCTTATCGCTTGTGCACAAACTGATAAAAACATCACAGAATCTTCTAAAGACTACAGTTATGAAGTTATTGCAGATGGTATAGCAATTCCTTGGGGATTTGATTTTTTACCTGATGGAAGTATAATTGTTTCTGAAAAAGAAGGCAAATTATTTCACATTAAGAATAAACAAAAAACTGAAATCACTGGTTTTCCTGAAGTTTATGTGCGTGGACAAGGCGGTTTGATGGATATTAAAATTCATCCTGATTATCCTAAACAACCTTGGATTTATGCCACTTATGCTAAAAAATCTGAAACTGAAGACGGTGGCAATACAAGATTAGTGAGATTTCAAGTCAACAACAATACAGTGCAAAACTTAGAAGTGTTGTATCAAGGAGACCAACCTTCAAAACGTGGACAGCATTTTGGAAGTCGCATAGAATTTGACAACGACGGCTATTTATATTTTTCAATTGGCGATCGTGGAAATCGAGATGAAAACCCACAAGACATAACTCGAGATAATGGTAAAATTTATCGTCTAAACGATGATGGAAGTATTCCAAACGACAATCCTTTTGTTGACCAACAAAATGCCAAAAAAGCTATTTATAGTTACGGACATCGTAATCCACAAGGTATGGAACGCCATCCAGAAACTGGTAAAATATGGGTACACGAACACGGTCCACGCGGTGGCGACGAAATTAATATTATTGAGAAAGGTGTTAATTATGGTTGGCCTGTGATAAGTTATGGTATTAATTATTCCGGAACTAAATTCACAGAAATTACAAAAAAAGAAGGTATGGCTCAACCTTTTCACTATTGGGTGCCATCAATTGCCCCTAGTGGAATGACATTCGTACGATCAGATAAATATCCACATCTTAATGGTAACATCTTAGTCGGTTCACTAAAATTTCAATATCTAGAACATTTAATCATTGAAAATGATAAAGTGACCAAAAGAGAAAAAATACTCGATGGCATCGGTCGTGTAAGAAGCGTTGAACAAGGTCCTGATGGTTTTGTTTATGTTGGTGTTGAAGGTGTTGGTTTGGTAAAACTTTTAAATTGATTTAGTGATGTCAACGCTTATCAAAATTTTGATTGGAATAGTTTTATCCTCTGCATCTGAAAAATTTGAAGCAGGATATCAAATTATACAGCAAGAAAAAACTTTAGAACAAAGTATTGAAGATGGTCAATGGATTTATGAAGATTTTTGTTCTCGTTGTCATTTGCCGAGTGGAAAAGGCGTTTCTGGAGTCTATCCACCTTTAGCTAAATCTGATTGGTTAGATGACAAAGTCGATGAAAGTATTGCTGCCATTAAATACGGGTTGAAAGGTGAAATAGAAGTTAATGGCAATGTTTATAATAACGCCATGACAGCACAAGGTTTAAGCGATGAAGAAGTGGCCGATGTGATGAATTATATTATGAATTCTTGGGGAAATACACAAGATGAGATGATTACAGTCAAGAAAGTAAAATCTATTGAAAAAGATTGACTTTTCTTCAAATCAATAAATTGAATTCATAATTTCAAACCTTAAGTGTATTCGTGATTAGTGTATTTGTGGCTTTTATTAGTGTATTTGTGACTTTTATTAGTGTATTCGTGGCTTTTTATTAGTGTATTTGTGGCTTTTATTAGTGTATTCGTGGCTTTTTATTAGTGTATTTGTGGCTTTTAATTAGTGTATTTGTGGCTTTTATTAGTGTATTCGTGGCTTTTTATTAGTGTATTTGTGGCTTTTATTAGTGTATTCGTGGCTTTTATTAGTGTATTCGTGGCTTTTTATTAGTGTATTCGTGGCTTTTATTAGTGTATTCGTGGCTTTTATTAGTGTATTCGTGGCTTTTAATTAGTGTATTTGTGGCTTTTATTAGTGTATTCGTGGCTTTGCTTTTATAAAAATTAGATTTTCTTAAACTTTTCATCAAAAAAAGCCTACTAAAAATAGCAGGCTTAATTTTATTTTAAAAGCTTGTCTTAACTTAACTTAACTTATGACTTCACCAAATCTTTTTGGTTTCTAAAAACTAACTTTCCATCAAATTGATCGAGCAAAATAATGCTATCTGCTGTAACCTTTTGAGCTAAAATTTCTCTAGACAATTCGTTCAATACTTCTCGCTGAATGGTTCTTTTTACTGGTCTTGCTCCATATTGCGGATCATAACCGAGTTTGGCAAGATGACTTTTAGCTTCTTCTGTTGCATCTAAGGTAATGCCTTGTTTAGACAACATTTTTTTCAATTGTTTCAACTGTAAATCTACAATAGCCTTGATATCTTTTTCGCTTAAAGGTGTAAACATGATAATGTCATCAATTCGGTTAAGGAATTCAGGTCTGACATTCTTTTTCAACAGATTTAAAACATCCTCTTTTGCAGCTTCCATTGCGGTGTCAACGTCGTTAAAAGTGTCGTATTTTTCTTGAATAATATGGCTTCCTATATTTGAAGTCATCACAATAATGGCATTTTTAAAATCTGCCAAACGACCTTTATTATCGGTCAAACGACCTTCATCAAGCACTTGCAACAAAATATTAAACGTATCGGGATGTGCTTTTTCAATTTCATCAAGCAATACTACAGAATACGGTCTGCGTCTAACGGCTTCAGTAAGTTGTCCGCCTTCGTCATATCCGACGTATCCTGGAGGTGCTCCAACCAAACGACTCACGGCGTGACGCTCTTGATATTCACTCATATCAATGCGAGTCATAGCGTTTTCGTCATCAAAAAGATATTCGGCTAAGGCTTTGGCCAATTCGGTTTTACCAACTCCAGTTGTTCCGAGAAACAAGAATGAACCGAGAGGTTTTTTCTCATCTTGTAAACCCGCTCTACTTCTACGCACAGCATCACTTACGGCAGCGATAGCTTCATCTTGACCTACAACGCGTTTATGCAATTCATCTTCAAGTTTAAGCAATTTTTCACGCTCGGTTTGTAGCATTTTTGTAACAGGAATACCTGTCCATTTTGCTACTACTTCAGCAACGTCTTCATAAGTTACTTCTTCTTTAATCAATGTGTCTGCACCTGCATTATCTTCAACTTGTTTTTGTAGCTTTTCAAGTTCTTCTTGTGCATTTTTAATTTTGCCATAGCGTATTTCAGCTACTTTTCCATAATCGCCTTCGCGTTCAGCTCGTTCAGCTTCGAGTTTAAATTGTTCTATATCAGTTTTGATTTGCTGAATATTATCGACTAATTCTTTTTCATTTTTCCATTTGGCATTTAAGTCATTGCGTTCTTCTTTGAGTTCAGCTAAATCAGATTTTAAAATCTTGAGTTTAGCTTCATCTTTTTCACGTTTTATGGCTTCAATTTCAATCTCTAACTGTCTAATTTTTCGATCTAAAACATCGAGTTCTTCAGGTTTTGAATTGATTTCCATTCGCAATTTTGATGCTGATTCATCCATTAAATCAATAGCTTTATCAGGTAAAAATCGATTTGTAATATAACGTTGAGAGAGTTCAACTGCACCGATAATGGCTTCATCTTTTATGCGAACTTTGTGGTGAGTTTCATATTTTTCTTTGATACCACGCAATATAGAAATTGCGGATTCGGTGTCAGGTTCATTGACCATAACTTTTTGAAAACGACGTTCAAGTGCTTTGTCTTTTTCAAAATATTTTTGAAACTCATCAAGTGTTGTTGCACCAATGGCTCTGAGTTCGCCACGTGCTAAAGCAGGTTTAAGAATATTAGCCGCATCCATTGCACCTTGTCCTCCGCCAGCACCAACTAAGGTGTGAATTTCGTCTATAAACAAGATAATGTCACCATCGCTTTTTGTTACCTCTTTGATGACGGATTTTAAACGTTCTTCAAATTCACCTTTGTATTTTGCCCCAGCAATCAACGCACCCATATCTAAGTTGTAAATGCGTTTTGATTTTAAGTTTTCAGGTACATCTCCAGCGATAATTCTATGGGCTAAACCTTCGGCAATAGCGGTTTTTCCTGTTCCTGGTTCACCGACCAACATCGGATTGTTTTTGGTGCGTCGAGATAAAATTTGAAGAATACGTCTGATTTCTTCATCGCGACCAATCACGGGGTCGAGTTTGCCTTCTTCGGCAAGTTTATTAAGATTTTTAGCATATTTATCTAATGAATTGTAGGTGTCTTCTGCTGTTTGAGAAGTAACTTTATCGCCCTGTCGTAATTCATCAATGGCGGCTTTTAGACCTTTTTCGGTAGCACCTTGATCCTTTAAAATTTGAGCAACTTTAGAATTACTTTTGAAAATAGCTAAAATGAGATGCTCAACAGAAACATATTCATCTTCCATTTTTTTAGCAATAATCGTTGCTTCGTTAAAGGTTTTATTGGCTTCTCGCGATAGTAAGATATCGCTGCCAGATACTTTTGCAAAACTTTTTAGTGTATTGTCAAGAATATCAACAAACAACTTTTGGTTGATGCTAAGTTTTTTAAAAATAAATGGCAACACATTTTTATCAACTTCTATTATTGCCTTAAAAACGTGTTCATTTTCGATTTGTTGATGCCCATATTCTTGTGCTAATTGCTGTGCTTTTTGAATGACTTCTTGGGCTTTTATGGTCAATTGATTTGGGTTCATAATTTCTTATTTTTATTAATTCAATTATCTATTGTCAAAAAATATACCCTTAGTTAGTATTGTCATTTTGGCATCTTTTTTTGTGTTTAACAAGCCATTTTGTCTTGTTAAAATTCTTTCTGAATACTTATTTTTGAAAGTTCTAAAAAATAAATACGACTCTATAAAAATAAACAAAATATGGGAATTCTCAATACATTATTCGGCTCAAAGAAAGAACAAAAATCTTTAAATTGGAAAGTTTTAGAAGACATCAAACAGTTGGATAATGCTTTAGATATTTCTAAAGACAAACCTGTTGTGATTTTTAAACATTCTACAAGTTGTGGCATCAGCAGAATGGTGCTGAATCAGTTTCAAAACAATGCCGATTTTGATGAAGATGCAGTGCTACTACTCTACTTAGATTTGTTGGCACATCGTGATGTTTCTAATGCTATTGCAGAAAAACTTGGCGTTTTACATCAGTCGCCACAATTGATTATACTACATAAAGGCCAAGTGGTTCATCAGGCTTCTCACTCAGCGATTGTACCTGGTGCTATCAATCGGGTGTTAGAAAATTAGTCTAATTAAATATTTTGGGTCGGGTTATTAATAGCAACATCTACTCGTTAAAAAACTCTTTTCTAAAAATCAATTATAACCTATATTTGTCTTCTTCAACTTAAAAGAATGATAGAAACATTTGATGTGATTGTCGTTGGTGGCGGTCCAGCTGGTGGACAAACGGCTCGAAATTTATCAAAACTCGGTCATAAAGTTTTATTAACTGAGCGTTATGAAAGTTTTGCAGACAACAATTTTTCAAGTGCAGGAATGACACTTGTTCCTCTTGATGAGTTTAAAATACCACAATCTGTAATCGGTAGTTATTGGAAAAATCTAAAAATTCAATGTACCAAAGATGAATATGCCTGGACAAGTGATCAAAACAAAGGCGTTGTTTTAGATTTCGGCAAATTGCGACAATTCTTAGCTGATGAAGTAAAAGTGAATGGCGGTAAAGTTTTAATGGGTCATCGGTATGTCAAAAAGAAAGTCATACAAGATGGAATTATTATTGACTTCGTAAACTCTGCTAATCAAAAAACTGTTCAATACAAAGCAAAATTAGTTGTTGATGCCACTGGTCCTGTAAGAAAAGTGATGTACAACAACAAAGACGACCAACCACAAATGGTGCTAGGTAGTGGTCTTGAATACCTCATTAAAGTCGATCAAGAAACTTATAATAAATACAAAGACAATTTAATTTTCTTCCTCGGGCATAAATGGGCACTCCAAGGCTATTCGTGGATTTTTCCTATGGAAAACAAAATTTTAAAAGTCGGTGCAGGCAAAGTTCATATCAAAGCCAAAGACCAAGACAAAACAAACAAAACCACCAAAAAACTCACCGAAAAAGTTATTGATGAATACATTAAACCGATTGATTATGAAATATTAGATGTTCATGGTGGCACTTTAAAATATAGTCCGAGTATTAAAGATACATTTTATAAAGACCGAGTAGTTGCTGTAGGCGATGCCATTTCTACAGTAAATCCACTTGGTGGTGAAGGCATTCGCTATGCTATGCAAAGTGCAAATTTAGCCTGTGAATATATTGATAGCTTTCTTAAAACTAATCAAAATACATTTGATAAATACCGTAAAGCTTGGCGAAAGAAAAATTTATTAAAATGGCAAATTTGTGAACTCTCTAGTAAACGCGTTTATATTAAATATACAGATGAGCAAATTGAAAACCGTATGAAATTTTATCATGATAATGTCAGTTATGATGAATTTCTTAATATGTTATTCCATTTTAAGTTTAGAAAAATAGGGCTGAGAATAATTCAAGTATTCAAAACCAAATTATCCTATAAATTATCAGGAAAAACATTTTAACTTTGACGTTGAGATAAATGGTTTTTAGTTACTAAGAACTGAAATGGAAATTAATCACTATAATTCATCAATTTAAATAAAACATAATATGTCAGACGATAAAAAAGTAATTTTCTCCATGTCTGGAGTGAGCAAAACTTTTCAAGGAGCACAAACACCTGTTCTAAAAAATATATATCTCAGTTTTTTCTACGGTGCCAAAATCGGTATCCTCGGTCTTAATGGTTCTGGGAAGTCCACATTGCTCAAAATTATAGCAGGGATTGATAAAAATTATTCTGGAGATGTGGTCTTTTCTCAAGATTATTCTGTTGGCCTTCTCGAACAAGAGCCCCAATTAGATGAAGATAAAACCGTTCTCGAAGTGGTTAAAGAAGGAGTTTCTGAAATTACTGCAATCCTTGATGAATACAATAAAATCAACGATATGTTTGGTTTAGAAGAAGTCTATTCCGATCCAGATAAAATGGAAAAATTGATGAGTCAACAAGCTAAACTTCAGGATAAAATTGATGCTACCAATGCCTGGGAACTCGATCACAAACTTGAAGTGGCTATGGATGCGTTACGCACTCCTGATGCTGATAAAAAAATCAGTGTCTTATCTGGTGGTGAAAGACGTCGTGTGGCACTTTGTCGTTTATTGCTAAAAGAACCCGATGTGTTACTACTTGACGAACCAACCAACCATCTCGATGCCGAATCCGTGCATTGGTTAGAACAACATTTACAACAGTATAAAGGCACAGTCATTGCCGTGACGCACGATAGATATTTCTTAGACAATGTCGCTGGTTGGATACTTGAACTTGACCGTGGCGAAGGTATTCCGTTTAAGGGTAATTATTCGTCTTGGCTTGAGCAAAAATCTAAGCGTTTGGCTGACGAACAAAAACAAGCCAGCAAACGTCAAAAAACCCTTGAACGCGAATTAGAATGGGCTAAAATGTCACCTAAAGGAAGACAAACCAAACAAAAAGCCCGATTAAAAAATTACGACAAACTCGTCAGTCAAGACCAGAAAAAATTAGATGAAAAATTAGAAATCTACATCCCTAATGGCCCGCGATTAGGAACCAAAGTGATTGAAGCTAAAGGCGTTAAAAAAGCATTTGACGACAAGTTGCTTTATGACGATTTGAATTTTAAATTACCTCAAGCAGGAATCGTTGGTATTGTTGGGCCTAATGGTGCGGGTAAAACCACCATTTTTAAAATGATCATGGGCGAAGTTGAACCTGACGAAGGCACTTTTGAAGTCGGCGATACAGCTAAAATTGCTTATGTTGACCAAGCCCATTCTAACATTGATCCTGATAAAAGTATTTATGAAAATTTTGCAGATGGTCAAGACCTGATTATGATGGGCAACCAAAAAGTCAATGCCCGAGCTTACCTCAGCCGATTTAATTTTGGCGGAAGCGAGCAAAACAAAAAAGTTGACAAACTATCTGGTGGTGAGCGTAACCGACTGCATTTGGCAATGACTTTAAAAGAAGAAGGCAACGTACTACTACTAGATGAGCCAACCAACGATTTGGATGTTAACACTCTTCGGGCTTTAGAGGAAGGTTTAGAAAACTTTGCTGGTTGTGCAGTTATTATTTCTCACGACAGGTGGTTTTTAGATAGAGTATGCACCCATATTCTCGCTTTTGAAGGCAATTCTGAAGTCTATTTCTTTGAAGGCAGTTACAGCGAATATGAAGACAACAAAACAAAACGCCTCGGCGATACAATGCCGAAGCGGATTAAGTATAAGAAATTGAAGCGGGATTAATAGACTCGTCACTGGGAGCATTTGGAAATTGAAAAGTTTCATTGGATAAGAAGTAACTTTTTTCAGCCACTAATGCACTAATGAATTTTAGGGTTATTAGTTTATCTGCCTTTTGAAAGCAGTCATTAATGGTAAATGAGAAAATTATTGGGTAAATATTTAAATATGTGTCACTTAATAGTAGAATGTAACAACTACACATTTTTTAATCATTATTGGTTAATAAAAGTATAAAAAAATGTATCACTTATAAACTACAACATCTGGTATTAAAACAGGATTTTTCACATCTTTAATGACTTTATCATAAGTTTTTAAAGTGTCTTTGTATGCTAATGGATATCTCAAATAAGCTTTAAAACTGAAGTACTTACTTTTTTGTGAAAAAGATGCATTAATATGAATATTCTTAGTGAAGTCTATTTCATGTCTATAAGTTATGTGTTCTAAACCAAAACATATTCCTTTATCATTAATAATAAGTGGATTATCTTCAAAATCATAAATTAATTGTCTGTTTTTCCCTTTGAGTTCTGATTCAAAAATAGTGTTTATAATGGGCAATCTCATTAAGCTTTTGGGTTTGAAATTAACGTTTTCATAAATATTAAGTTTAAAAATATGTTTTACGGAGTCTTGAATTTTATATTTAGAGGGTTTTACAACATAAATATTGTATTTTAATGACTTCGCAAACATTATGTCTTTATTTTTGGGGTAAATACAACTTATAGATTCAGAACCTTCAAATAAAGTGAGACCATAATATGGTTTAAACTTTAAAGTTTTTAATTTCTTTCTTTTTTTATTAAAAACAGTAACATCATTAAGTAGCAATGTTTTAGGTTTCAAATAAATTGTATCATTAAAGTCTCTTTTTAAAATTTCTTTGTCTTGATAAGCCAAATGTTGAATTTTAATAGAACTATATTTTAGATTATCTATGCTTAATGTGCCTTTTTCGTCAGTATATTTTCCAATTGAGTCTAAAAAAACGACTGCATATGGTATTGGTTTTTTTGTTGACTCATCTAAAACATTAATGTTTTGAGAATATAACGAAACTGTAATTGAGATAAAAAATATAAAAAGTAAATATTTCATAATAAATAAATTAAAGAACAGGGAGTTTGTTTCTCCCTGTTCTTTTTAATTCTAATTTACTAATCTTGGATTACTTCCTGGTAGATCATCACAAGGGAAAGATTGACTAAATTTTCCGTTAGATAATCTAACTTTAGTCCAAAATACTCTATAAGTACAGGTCCTCTCACAATAACCACCTGGATAAGTTGTCTCAGATCCACATTGCCAACCCCAAAAACGATTAGCTGTTGATGTTTGTTGTGCCAAATCCTTTAAAAACCTTTCATTAAAAAGTTCTTGGCTATCTGGGTCGCTGGCATCAAACTCATATAACTCGCCATCTACAAAATCATCTATCCAAATCATATCACGTGCTCTTTGCAATTCTAAATACTGTGTGAAATCATCATTTGTTTGGTTCACAAAGCCAGTCACTTCTGTGGCTCCATTGACAAAAAAAACTTCTTTTAAAACATCATTATCTTTGTTAAATTTTATAATCAAGATTTTATTAAAACTAATCACCATAAAAAGCTAAATTAAAACCTATTTGCAAATTGTATTTTTTCTTTGTAAGATCATACTTTCTTAGGTAATCATGGAGTGACTCTAATTCGTTATTGCCCTCAAAAATATATCTTAAGAATGTTTCAGTTTCTATATTCTTTGTTTTTTTTGAGGTGAAACTAATCCTTAAAAGATTTTCGCTTTCATCTATAAAAAAGCCATTTTCATCTTTAAAACCTATTAGTTCTATACCAATAAATATTTTTTTATTATCTATTTTTATAGATGATTTTGAAATATCAAATTCTAGCATTTGTTTTTTAGAAGTCAAAAATTCTTTTGGTTTTGTGCTGTATATTTTATTATTCCCATGATTATCAGAATAAATGTTTACACGTAATATTGCTTTGAAAGATTTAGTGTTATTTTTTTTAACGAAACTTTTTTTTATAGGGATTAACACAGTCTCTATAGTAGCTTTTCGATATTTTTTGTTGAAAGTTAATCTCATAAAAAACTCACTCCCTTTTTTGCTTAAAGACCATGATAAATTTGATCTCTTTTTATGAAGTCCAACTTCCTTAAAATTAATTTTTTCTTTTAAAATCACTTCTTTTAAATTCTCTATTTTAGGTGTCAAAAAAACTGTATCATCCAGTCTAAGAACCTTTTCTTTTTTTGTAGTATAACCTAAATGAGAAATTGAAATGCTGTCTAATATTTTATTTTTTATAAAAAAAAAGCCTCCATAGTCGGTATATGTACCTTTATTTACTTTTAAAAATTGAATGTTTGCAAATTTTAAAGGTCTTTTAGTCAATGAGTCAACAACTATATACTTTTGAGCATTGAGACTAGTAAAGCAAGCTAATGTTAAGATAAAATTGATGTATTTTTTTTTAATCAAAATTATTGTAATATAAAACTTCCAAGATTTAATTAAATCTTGGAAGTTTTAAAGTTAATTAATATTTGAACAACCCCCATTTCCATCACCTGTAAATTGTCCATTCTGGCTTATTATCTTAATAAAAAATGCTCTATATTTTCTTGTACACCAACATTGATTAGCTCCAATAGGGTTACAATCCCATTCAGACCAACCCCAAAAACGCTTGCCAGCAGTTTCTACAGGCTCGTTTAGATCCTTTAAAAACCCTTCATCAAAAAATTCTTGATTATCAGGATCGCTGGCATCAAACTCATATAACTCGCCATCTACAAAATCATCTATCCAAATCATATCACGTGCTCTTTGCAATTCTAAATACTGTGTGAAATCATCATTTGTTTGGTTCACAAAGCCAGTCACTTCTGTGGCTCCATTGGCAAACACTTCTTTGACAACAAACGTATCATCATCTTCTGTAAATGTTCTTTCATAACCAAAAGTATAGCCGTTTGGATACTTATTGCTTAGATAAGTGTTTAAATCAGGGAAATCAACACGCTTAGCAAAACTTGTTTCTTCATTTGTTATTTCGTTTAAGTTTTGACTAACCTCTTCTGATGTACAGCCAACAAGAAAAAGACTTAATATAAAAAATAGTAGTGGAAATTTTAGTAAATTATACATAGTTAAAATATTTTAGTTAAACTTAATTTTTAAAATCATTGGAGTTCTTAGATTTTAAGCTATGTAAATTCAAAAGGTTTAGAGAAATATAATGTTAACCTCGTAGTCGAGTGTCGAGTGTCGAGTATTATTTGTTAACATTTAAGATATTTTAAATCAAATTTATAGTATTTTTTTTAAAACACCAAATTATTCAGATTTTAACATTTTTAGACGCATATAATTGAATTTGAAAGCTTAAACATTGCTGTTCCTAATTCAATAGCCTATAATTTTTGAAGGCAGTTACAGCGAATATGAAGACAACAAAACAAAACGCCTCGGCGATACAATGCCGAAGCGGATTAAGTATAAGAAATTAAAAAAGAGATAAGATTTTTAAAAAAAATCAAATCTATCTAAAAAGTTGTATGTTTTGTAAGATGATATAAAAATTATCGACTATTTCAAAAAATAAATTTTATGTCAACATTTGAATTAAAAACAATCGAAAACGCTGATGAAAAAGCAAAACCAATTCTTCAATCAGCAAAAGACAATATGAGTATGATACCTAATTTATTTGCAGTTATGGCAAATAATCCTTCTTTGTTAAAAGCTTATACTTCTGCTGATGAAACTTTTAGACAAGATTCTGGCTTTTCCCCTGTAGAGCAAGAAGTTTTATTA
Organism: Psychroflexus sp. MBR-150; assembly: GCF_053628795.1. Lineage (NCBI taxonomy): Bacteria > Pseudomonadati > Bacteroidota > Flavobacteriia > Flavobacteriales > Flavobacteriaceae > Psychroflexus > Psychroflexus sp. MBR-150. Next base: position 113,649 of record NZ_JBRJHB010000007.1, on the reverse strand, counting down.
TTAAGCATTGCTTTAGAAAATGGCTGTACCTATTGTGTTGCGGCTCACTCTTTTATTGCTGACAATCAAAGTAATGTACCAAAAGAAGTTACCAATGCCATAAGAGATGGTAAAGAAATTCCAGATGCTAAACTTCAGGCTTTGAGTCAATATGCCAAGTCGGTTGTAAAACATAGAGGCTATCCTTCTGAAGAAGTTACAAAAGCTATAAAAAATCAGGGCTATACAGATAAACACATCGCTGGTGTCGTAACAGCAGTAGGTATGAAAACATTTTCAAATTACATCAACCATATTGCCAATACACCTTTAGACCAAATGTTTGAAAGTCGAAAATGGAATAAGTAGTAGTTTTTTATGATTGATTGAAGACCCTGCATGATTAGCTCTGCAGGGTTTTTATGTAATATTATAAAGATTTTATCCATCTTTGATGATGTTAAACAAATCGAGTTCAATTAACCTGAGTTCGATTTAATGAAAGTTGTAAATTAGATAATTACATATTTTTGTTAGCAAATTTTGTCATTTCGAACGAAGAATGAGGAGAAATCTCATCCTACTGAGATGTCTCGTCGCTCATGCTTCGCTTTGTCGTCATGACAAATGATTAAATATCTGTATTTTATATGAATATATTTTATTGGAATTTATATCGAACTCACGTTCAATTATTAAAATTGTGATATTTTAAGTTTCTGATAATTAAAAAATTTCATTTAATAAAAAGTGATTTTTTTTTAAGTCACTAATGAACGTAGTGCTTATTTATGTATTACTGATAAAAGGGAAAAATATTGTTTAAATACATAGAAATAAGTGTGTTAAATAAAATTGGTTGAAAATATTTATAAATCATAAATCTTAAATATTACTTATTTATTAAATTTTATTTGGTCATGTTAAATAAAAAACATATTATGTCGGACTAAATTAATTTCAATATATATGAGACAGCTAAAAATAACAAAACAGGTTACCAACAGAGAGTCTAAATCATTAGACAAATATCTACAAGACATCAGTAAAGTTGACCTTATAACAGCCGAAGAAGAAGTAGAGTTGGCTCAACGTATCAGAGAAGGTGACCAAGTGGCTTTAGAAAAATTGACAAATGCCAATTTACGTTTTGTAGTTTCTGTTGCTAAGCAATATCAAAACCAAGGTTTAAAATTACCAGATTTAATCAACGAAGGTAATGTTGGTTTAGTCAAAGCTGCCAAACGTTTTGACGAAACAAGAGGGTTTAAATTTATTTCTTATGCCGTGTGGTGGATTAGACAATCTATACTTCAAGCGCTTGCTGAACAGTCTAGAGTAGTTCGTTTACCACTTAACAAAATCGGTGTAATCAACAAAATTAACAAAACCTTTTCTCATTTAGAACAGGTAAACGAACGTCCTCCTTCTGCTATAGAAATAGCAAAAGAGCTTGACATGTCTGAATCTCAAGTTAAAGTTGCTCTTAAAAATTCTGGTCGTCATCTATCTATGGACGCACCATTTAAAGAAGGTGAAAACGATTCAAACCTTTACGATGTGCTCAGTTCTGCAGAATCTCCTAATCCAGACGATCAGCTGATGAAAGATTCTTTAAGCGTTGAAATCAATCGTGCTTTAGATACACTTTCTCAACGTGAAGCTGATGTAATTCGGCTAAATTATGGCATCGGTAACCAACCTGCTATGACACTTCAGGAAATCGGAGATATGTTTGACTTAAGCCGTGAACGTGTTCGTCAAATTCGTGAAAAAGGCATTAGACGACTCAAACATCAATCTAAAAACAAAATGCTTAAAAAATATTTAGGATAATTTAAGTCCTGTTTTTTAATTTGTAAACCGTTGAAATTTGTTTCAACGGTTTTTTTTTTTTTTTGACTTTTTGAATACTTACAGGGAAGAAATTGAAATCATAGAAAATGGATAAATCCATTCACAATCGAATATTTGCAAACCATAGCTAATACGAAATCCTAAGCGTTTCAACAGTTTTAAATAGAAATCTATAACTTTAAATTCTGACTTTCTGAGAAACCCTATTTAAGAATTTAGCCAATTCTGAATAATGGTTTTACCGTGTGGAGTCAACACAGACTCTGGATGATATTGAACTGCTCTCACATCGTAATATTTATGCCTAAGCGACATGATATGTCCAGATTTGTCAACCGAAGTGGCTTCTAAAACTTCGGGTAAAGTTTTTTGAACCACCCACGAATGATAACGACCAACTTCAATTTGGCTGGGTAAACTTTGATATAAAACTTCATCTTTTGCTGTAATATTTATTGAAGTGGCAATACCGTGATAAAGGGTTGATAAGTTTTCTAATTTTCCACCAAAAACTTCCATAATAGCTTGCTGACCGAGACAAACCCCAAGAATAGGTTTGGTTTGATAGTATTCTTTTATGACAGATTTGAGTTGCCCAGCTTCGTCTGGAATGCCTGGTCCTGGTGATATGAGAATTTTGTCGTATTGTTTTACTGCTTCAATGTTGATACTTTTGTTTCTAACCACATCGACTTGAGCATCAAAAGCTTCGAGATAATGCACCAAGTTGTAAACAAAAGAATCATAATTATCAATGACTAATATTTTTTTCATTTAAATCAATCTTAAAAATTTAAAATGTTTGTACTGCGAGATGAATTGTGTTTTCAATTTGTTTATAAACTTCTTGTTTTCATTTTTATTTGAATTAAAAAACTAAAATAAAGTGTTTCACTATGATTTACGAGAACAAATCTATATTTAAGCTTTTAATTACCTTAACTCAACTTTAACGCATGCTTAATTTAACAATTGAACCCAATTTTTGTCAAATACGCAAACAAACTTATGAAGTATTTTCTTACCTATTTGCTTACAATCATTTCTTTTAGCGTATTTGCTCAACAAAACAAATTGACAGGAAAACTTTTAGACAACAGTCAAAACGAACCACTCGCCTACGCCACCATAGCTATATTAGAACCAGGTACCGAAAACATTGTAACTAGTGGAATTACTGATTCTGATGGAAATTTCTCTATAAATGTTGAAAACGGTCAATATGATATCAAATTTGAATACATTTCTTATGAACCAAAAATCATAAAAAACATAAGTATTACTTCTAACAAAAATTTAGGTGATATCAAATTAAAATTTGCACAAAACCAATTAGATGAAGTCAATGTTGTTGCTGAAACTACACAAGTTGAAGTACGTTTAGATAAAAAAATATACAATGTTGGTAAAGATTTGACAACTTCAGGTGGCACGGTAAGCGATGCTTTGGGAAATGTGCCTTCGGTAACTGTAGATATAGACGGTGCTATAAGTTTAAGAGGGAATGAAAATGTAAGAATATTAATAAACGGCAAGCCTTCATCAATAGCTGGTTTTGGCGATCAAGATGTGTTTCAACAACTTCCTGCAGATGCCATAGAATCTGTAGAAGTTATCACAAGTCCATCGGCAAGATATGATGCGGAAGGAACGGCTGGAATCATAAACATTATCCTCAAAAGAGAAAAAACTTTAGGCTTTAACGGCTCTTTTAGAGGAACTCTCGGTGAACCTAAAAACTCTGGAGTTTTTGCCGATCTAAATTTAAGAACGGATAATTTTAATGTGTTTACCAGTATTGGCTATACCGAAAGAAACAGACCAGGAAACGCAAATTTTGATACCCGATATACTGAAACTGATTCATTAAATTTTGATAGAATTATTGAAGATAGAGATTATGATAGAAATGATAAAAATTTTAACCTAAATGCTGGTGTAGAATATTTTATAAATGACATGTCTTCTATAACGGCTAGTTTTTTTACCAGAACAGGAGACGACAGAGATATCACAACAAACACCAATAAAAGATTTGCTAACGGCTTAGAAAATAGCAGAACTATCAGAATTGAAGAAGAGTTAGATGATGATGAAAGATATCAATATGCTTTAAACTACGTAAAACGATTTGATAAAGACAATAGAGATCATAAATTAACTGCCGACTTTCAATATTCTAAAAGCGACCAAAGTCAAGTAGCTACTATTGACGAAAATCAAACTAATCCTGTAGATTCATTAGTTGCTTTTCAGGATAACTTAGAGACTGAAAAAAGAGATAGCTATCTTATACAAGCAGATTATGTAAGACCTATGGGCGATGCACAGTTTGAATTTGGCTTTAGAGGTGATTATTCTGACCAAACCCAATCTTTTTTAGTTCAAAAACAAAACCTGACTACCAATGAATTAGTAGTAGATGAATTTGTGTCAAGTGATTTCGATTTTCAACAAAACGTTACTGCAATTTATACCCAATATGGCGACAAAATAGGAAAATTTTCTTATCTCTTAGGTTTAAGATACGAAAACTCCCAATTAAAGGGAAAGACAACACCTTTAGTCCCTGAAAATTTTGACAGAAATTTTGATTTTGATAAAAATTTTGATAATTTATTTCCAACAGTAAATCTTGTCTATGAAATAGGTGAAGACGAGAATATTTCCTTAGGTTATAATAGAAGAATCAACAGACCAAGAAGTTGGTTTTTAAATCCTTTTCCTTCTCAATCTAGCCGTGTTAATGTTTTTCAGGGCAACCCAGATTTAGATCCTTCATTTGCTGATGCTTTTGATCTGGGCTATTTAAAACGATGGAAAAAAATCACCTTAACATCTTCTGTTTACTACCAAAAAGAAACCGATGCTTTTGAACGTGTAGAAAGAGATACAGGCAGACGAACAGAAGAAGATAACATTATAATTATAGAAAATATACCTATAAACCTTGCCACAGAAGAACGCTTTGGTGCTGAATTTGGCTTGCTTTACAATCCCGTGAAATGGTTAAGAACAAATTTGAGTTTCAATTACTTTAGATTTGAAAGTAATGGTTCATTTGAAGGCAAAGAATATGGAGCTACCAACGAAAGTTATTTTGGAAGATTCAGTTCAAATGTCATTTTACCTGGAAAAATTCAATGGCAAACCAATGCTTTTTACAGAGGTCCACGAGAAAATGCACAAACTGAAACAGACCCAATTGCATCTATGGATATCGCTTTTAGTAAAGATTTCTTGAAAAATGAAAACCTTACACTTTCATTGAGTATTAGAGATTTATTCAATTCTAGAAAAAGAGATCAATTTACTGTTTCTCAAACCTTTACTCGTGATAGTTCTTTTCAATGGAGAGAAAGACAATTTACAGCAACTGTTATTTATCGCTTTAATCGCAAAAAAGAACGCAATACTAGAAGCCGTGGTGATAGTGATTTTGATGGTGGCGAAGGCGGATTTTAGAAAGTTTCTGATGCTTGACAGCTATTATAGTTGTTTGGTCTTCAGTGCAATACAATTGTAAAAAATTATATTTAATTCAATTATTCTCATTATACATCGACTTAATAATCCCGTCTGACAAGCCAATTTTTGGTACGTGAATGCTTCTGGCTTTACTGTATTTCATAGCAGTAAGATAGATTTCTGTTGCTGGCACAATCACGTCAGCTCGGTCTTGATTCATATCAAGCTGAGCGATGCGTTCTTCGTAGGTCAGCGATTTAAGCAGTTGGTAATAAGAACTCAAATAGAAAAACGATAAGGGTTTGCCTGTTTTTTTAGCACTCGCTTTAAAAATATGATTGATATTGCCACCCGAACCAATCATTTCAATTTTAGAAAACGATTTTGTTTGTTCTTTAATCCACAACCTAAATTGCTCCCAATCGGTTTCTGAAACTAAATTATTCAGTAATCTAACTGTACCGAGATTAAAAGATTTTGAAGCTACAGTTTTGCCGTTATAATAAATTGTGATTTCAGTTGAACCACCGCCAACATCCACGTAAATGTATGATTTTTCGGTTTGAATCAATTGGTGTAAATCGGTAGCTGCAATGATGGCCGCTTCATCGTTGCCGTCAATGATTTCTATATGTATATCAGTATCTGCTTTAATGTCTTCAACTAAGGCTTTCGAATTTTTGGCATCACGCATAGCTGAAGTTGCACAAGCTCTGTATTTTTCAACATTATGGCAATTCATCAAGAGTTGAAAGGCTTTCAAGGTTTGTTTCATTCTAGAAAAATTGTAGTCAGAAATATAATCGTTGACAAACACATCTTGACCGAGACGAATCGGCACTCTAACCAAAGATGTTTTTTTGAAAGTAACAGGTTTATCTGCAGGTTCTGTAATGGTTGAAATTAATAATCTTACAGCATTTGAGCCAATATCTATGGCGGCATATTTTTTTATACTGAGCACGAATGTTTAGTTTTAATTAAGCTTATTTTTATAATAATCATACATTTTGAATTGACTGCGGTAGTCATCTTTATCATTTCTCTCATATTCATTCTTATCGTGAGAAGCAAGATTACGGGCTTTGACATTGTCTTGCCAACAAATATCAAAGGTATCTATCAATTCTGCTTTAATATTATCGTTATAAACAGGGCAAGTAATTTCAACGCGGTGGTCAAGGTTTCTTGTCATCAAATCTGCTGAAGAAATGTAAACTTCTTTATTTTTTGGCGTTTTGAAAATATACAATCGTGGATGTTCTAAAAATTTATCCACAATACTGATGGCTTTAATGTTTTCACTCATGCCTTCAACTTCTGGAATCAAACAACAAATACCCCTTACAATCAACTGTATTTTAACCCCAGCACGACTGGCTTCATACAATTTGCTAATCACATCATAATCTGATAAGCTGTTCATTTTCAACATCATACCACATTCTTTTCCTTCTTTAACCAATCGAATTTGTTCCTCAATTTTTTTATAAAAAAACCCTCTAGTGTAGTGAGGCGAAACAATCAAGTGCTTGTATTTTTTAATTTTATAATTGACTTCAAAAAAATCAAACACCTTATCAATGTCTTTTAAAATACCGCTATGACTTGTAAACAAAGTATAATCGGTGTAAATTTTTGCTGTATTTTCATTAAAATTTCCAGTGCTGATAAACCCATATCGTTTTAATTTTCCGTTTTCTAAGCGATCAATCACACAAGACTTGGCGTGGACTTTTAAACCTGTAACACCAAAAATGATTTTGATGCCTTCGCGTTGCATTTTTTCAGAATATCTTATGTTATTGGCTTCATCAAATCGGGCTTTTAATTCTATGGAAACAGTAACTTTTTTTCCATTTTTAGCCGCATTGATGAGCGAACTGGCTATTTGAGAAACTGAAGCTAATCGGTAAATAGTGATTTTTATGGATTTCACATTCGGGTCTAAAGCCGCTTCACGTAAAAATCTTACAGTGTAAGAAAAGGTTTGATAAGGGGCAAACTGTAAATAATCTTTTTCAGCAATTTTTTTGAATAAACTTCCCTGCAATTCCAATCCTGGTACAGGCAAAGGTTCAATTTCATCATAGAGCAAATGTTTGGCTCCCAAATCGGGAAACTTCATATAATCTCTTCGGTTGTGATAACGACCACCAGGAATTAAGCTGTCGGTATTGTCAATGCCGAGTTTGAGTAATAAAAAGTCTAAAGTGTCTTGGTCAATAGTTTTATCATAAACAAAACGCACAGGATCGCCTTCTCGACGATGTTTTACGCTGCTCATTAATTTTTCGATATAACTTTTGTCTAAATCGCCTTCCAAATCGAGTTCAGCATCACGGGTAATTTTTATCATATGTGCCGAAATACTTTCGTATTCAAATATATTAAAAATCACATCCAAATTATAACGAATTAAATCATCTAACAAAATCACATATTGATTGTTGCCTTCAGAAGGCAAAACCACAAAACGGTTAAGATTGGTTGGAATTTCTACAAGAGTATAACGATTTTTAAGATTGCCGTCGGGCATTTTTTGCACGAGTTTTACCGCCAAATACGCTGCTGAGTCCTTAAGGTTTGGTACTTTTTCTATGTCATTAAGCATAATAGTAACCAAAGATGGACTGACTGTATCTAAAAAATAATGTTTTAAAAAAGCTTGATGTTGCTCGCCTACTTCAGTTTCATTAACGATATGAATATTGTGATCTTTAAGTTTATTTTGAATTTCGCTTAAAATCTCAAGACTTTCGGTTTGATGATTGATAACAATTTGTGTGATTTCTTTGAGCAGTCTTGAGGCTTTATAACCACCAAGTACTTTTTTTCCCGCTTTTCCTGCCATATCAATGCGTTTGACGGTGGCGTAACGCACTCTAAAAAATTCATCTAAGTTGTTTGAGAAAATTCCAAGAAACCGCAATCGCTCTAATAGTGGCACATTAGAGTCTGAAGCTTCTTGTAAAACTCTTGCATTAAAAGCCAGCCAACTTAGTTCTCTATTGTGAAACTGGTCATTTGTCATTGGCACAAATTTTTAGGAAATAAATGTAAGACAGTTTCTCCATTTGCCAAATCTTTCCAAGATGAATTTTCAAAATTGATCTTCACCAATCCAGAAGTTGGGACATTGTCAAACTGTTCGTTACCTAAGCTATTGGCAAGATTGGTAAACGCAGGATTATGCCCAAATAACATCAAAGTGTCAATAGAATCGTCAACGGTATAAAGAAAAGTCTTTAAGCTTTTAACATCAAAAGTGTATAAAGCCGATTCTATTTGTAATTGAGTTTCTGGAATTTTCAGTTGTTTTAAAAAGTGCTTTGCGGTGCTTTCGGCTCTTTTGGCATAACTGGATTTGAACACGATATTGTTGTTTATAGAATTTTTAAAAGCCGAAGCCACCAACTCGATATCACTATAAGCACGTTTTTTTAAAATTCTTTCATCATCAGGAAGATTTTCTTTCCAAGACGATTTTCCATGTCGCATTAAGATTAGGGTTTTGGGCATAATTTATATTTTGATTAGGGTGAAATTAAATTTATTCTAAAATGGGTTTACTATCAACACATATCACTGATTCAGGCTGAATAGGTACTGAGCAATCGCTTATTATATCCCATTTTTCATTAAATGCTTGTTGAGCAATTCTATGTTTTTCTATTTTATTTAAAAATGATACTGTATCTATATTAATTGAATAAGCTAAATAACCTATTGGTCCACCACAAGCCTTACTGCCATAGCTTGTGATTCTCCATTCTGTAGGATCATCACACTCCTGACTTAAAGCTAAATTTTCTATTTCACTAAACATCTCATCTAATAGCTTAGCCTCTTGATTTTTTGTCAATTCATCATCAGTATTTGAACAAGCTGAAAAAAAGAATAAGCTCAATGAAAAAAATATTAATCTAAACATAATTTTTGTTTTATAGTTTATGGTGCTAATCGTTTTATATTCCAGTCTAAATTGTTGAGTTCATAAACAAATCTGTCGTGTAAACGGTTGGGGCGACCTTGCCAAAATTCAAAAGACACTGGCTCCACACAAAATCCACCCCAGTTTTTGGGTTTTTCGATAGGTTTGTTGGCATATTCTTGCTCTAAAGCTTTGAGTTTATCTTCTAAAACTTTACGGTTGGGTATTTCTTGACTTTGTGGGGAAACCAAAGCACCCAACTGACTGCCTTTTGGACGGGATTGAAAGTAGCGTGTTGAGGCTTCTTTAGATGTTTTTTTGGCTTTGCCTTTGATGATAATTTGTCGCTCAACCTGTGGCCAAAAGAAGGATAAACACACTTTGGGGTTGTTTAATATGGCTTGTCCTTTTTCGCTGTTGTAATTGGTATAAAACACAAATCCATTTTCGTCATAAGATTTCAACAACACCACTCTGGATTTCGGAAAACCATCTTTACCAACAGTGCTGATGGTCATGGCATTGGCTTCATCTACATTGCCTGCTTCAACCACTTCTACAAACCACTTTCTAAATTGCTGAAAAGGATTTTCTTCTAATTCAGATCGAATTAAAGCTGCTTTATTGTAAGATTTTCTATAGTTTTCTAGGTTATTCATTTGATGACTAATATTTTTTAGCAATTTAAAATTTTTAAAAATTTAAAGCTTGTAATTTATTAAGACTTTAAAATAAAATTGACGAGGCATTCCTGGATAAAAGTAACGGGGTTCCGCACCACCAAACCCAACGGCATTGGGCAACACACTGGCAGCATAATCTTTATCTAAAACATTATTAAGTCCAAAACTGAATTGCGTTTGGGTGTCAAACCATTGCATTTGATGTCCAATATTCAAATTCACGAGCTCGTAAGCATCGGTATAAAGTGTATTGGCATCATTTAAAGGCATTCGTCCAACCCATTCTGTGTTTAATCTGAACGACCAATTTTGTTTGTAAAATAATTGAAAGCCAAAATTCAAATCGTATTCGGGTATGGCTGGTATTTGATTGCCTGAAAAGTCTTCATCACTTTCTATAAAATCTGTAAATTCAAAGTCGTTAAAAACAATGTTGGTAAAACCCTTAAGTTCTAAATTTTCAGATATAGACTTTTGAAAATTGGCAGAAAATTCAACGCCTGTATGTTGAGTTTGTCCAGCATTAATACCTACAAAACGGTCTTCCTCTACACGTCGAGCCACAATCAAATCTTCAACATACATTCTAAACACATTCAATTGAATATCAAGTGTTTTTTGTTTTGAAATCCATCGGCTTCCTAACTCAAAGTTATGCCCAAAAGAGGGTTGAAGTTCAGGGTTGAAAAATCCGTTGTCATCTAAGCTTTCATCAATGCTTGGCGTGGCGATACCCATACTGTAATTGGCAAAAACACCAAAGTTATTCTTAAGGTTATATGAAAAATTGAGGTTGGGCAACAATTTAGGGTCATATTGTAAATCGCCACTTTGATTTAAACCATCGTCAAAAAATTGGTCATCGGTTTCGTAATTGGCAAAGTTGAGGTTTAATCCTGCTGCAACTTCAAATCTCTCTGTAAAATTGTAATTGGCGGTCAAAAAAGCATTAAATCGCATTCTATTTTGATCAAAAGCATTGACCAAATCGCCTTGAATACTGCCACGTTCTGGAGTATTTCTAAACAAATTATTAAAATTTTGAGCCTCATACCAATCGGTTTGCCATTCAAAACCAATTTGGGTGGTTAAGGCTTTTGCATTCCATTGGAAGTTATGTTTTATCAAGCTTCTCAATCCCAAACCAATTTCACTTTCATCTAAAATATCAAAAGGTCTTGGTTCGTAAGCATCGCGAAGATTAAACGAGACTGAAGTTATCCATTGGGTAGAATTTTTAAAATTATGGTTCAAAGTCGTGGATAGAAACAGTTTGTCATAAGATTCAAATCCAGCAGCCGCATTCCAATTATCTGCTGCTTTTTGCGGGTTATTTTGAAAATCTGTTAATGATAAAGAACTCGGAATAAACGCCTTAAGACGAGTGAAAATCATCAAGTTTTGCCATTGCCACGATGAATTGAGTTCCGTATCTGATAACAATGTAAAATTTTGTCTTTCATAATCGGCATTATATCGGTATTCGTGAGATTGAATATGATTGGCATAAGCCTGTAGCTGGGTTTGTCCTAAATTTTCGGCGACGTTAAAACCAAGTTGATAACGGTCATAACTTCCTATTCCCGTCATCAGACCTAGGTTTCTTTCTTTATTTTGTGTTTTTAAAACAATATTGCCACCCAAATTAGCCCCTAAAACTGAAGATTTTGGTCCTTTAATGACGCTGAGCTGTCCCAAACTGCTCAAATCAATATCTTCAAGCACCGATACGCCATTAGCATTGGTTAACGGCACATTATTAATGTAAAGTTTAAGTCGATTGGTTGAAAATTGAGACCTTGCCCCAATGCCACGTATGGTAATTCGATTGGTATTTAAAGTCCCTTGCTGCATCGACACGCCTGGGATTTGATTTAAAATTGGAGTTAATATCACCGTGTTATTAGACTGAATATCTTCAGAAGATATTGAAGTTGTAATAAAGTTTGAAAGTTGAGAAGATTTTGTTTTCAGAGTTACCGTTTCAAGTTGTGTTGTATCTGAAACCTTGACTTGCGAAAAAACTTGAAAAGACGATAAAATGAGTAAAAAAACAGTAAATAATTTCAATATATTGTATTTTTCCACAAATCTAAGATTTTAAATGATGATAAAAATTAGAGCATTTCTTTTATTCACGACATTACTTCTCCTAATCTATTCTTATGAACAATCAAAACCAATCAAGTAAAAATGCAACATCTTGATAACGATAGTTTGATGGAAGTCGAGCATTACCGCATTAAAGATTATAAAACAATTAATTCGCCATACGAAGGTTATTATTTGCATTACAACAACAAAGTAACTTCAAAACAAAGTCCGTTATATGAAAAAGCCCATTTAAACTATCCGGTCTTTCGGGTGTTTGGTGAGATGTTTAAAATTAATAGAAAACGACTTATTTAAGCCACTAATTCACTAATGGATACGAGATGTATTAGTGCATTCGTGGCTAAAGTGAAATATTATATTGATGTTTGATATTTTATTCACCTACTTTATCTTAAAAAAATCCACTATTAAATATAAGTTGGCAAAAAGTTATAAAAGATTTAGTTTTAAAAATGAAATGGATAATAAATTGAATTTTTTGTATATTTGATTAAATCAAAATATTATGAATTTAGAAACACGAAAAATATCATTTGTTCAAGAATTTTTGAAAATTCAAAGCGATGAAGTCATATCAAAATTTGAAAAAATATTAAGAACTGAAAAAAATCAAAATATCAAAAGAAGAGTTGAACCAATGTCAGTTCAGGAATTAAATAGAAGAATTGACAAATCAATGGAAGATTCAAAAAACGGGAGATTAACGGAAGCGAATGATTTGTTAGCTGAAATAGAAAAATGGAGTTAAAAATATTTTGGACTGATTTCGCTAAAGCAGAGCTTAGGGAAAATTTCAAATATTTAGCTGAAAATGCAAGTTATAGAGTTGCAAAAATCGAAAATCGAAAAATAGTTCTTGAAACATTACGATTAAAAAAACAACCTGAAATTGGTCAAATTGAGCCAAAACTAAAAAACAGAAAAAAAGAGCTTCGCTATTTAGTTCATCAAACTTATAAAATAATTTACTGGATTAACAAAGATCAAAAGCGGATTGAAATAATGGACGTTTTTGATACACAACAATTTCCTGATAAAATAAAACGTAATAAATAAAGCCTGTTACCAATACGAGGTTATAAATAATGCAAGAGATTTAGGATAAATCAAAAATTGCTCGCTCGGGTTTGTGCTAAATTTAAAAGTTAATCGCATTCTTTTCTCGCATTACTCATCACACAAACGGTGTATTAGTGCATTCGTGGCTAAAGTGAAATATTAAATTGGTGTTCGATATTGTATCCACCCAAATTATTTTTAAAAAAAATTCATTACAAAAAACCAAATCTAAACTATCCGGTCTTTCGGGTGTTTGGTTAGATGTTTAAAATTAATAGAAAACGACTTATTTAAGCCACTAATTCACTAATGGATACGAGATGTATTAGTGCATTCGTGGCTAAAGTGAAATATTAAACTGACGTTCGATATTGTATCCACCCAAATTATTTTTAAAAAAAATTCATTACAAAAAATCATATCTAAACTATCCGGTCTTTCGGGTGTTTGATGAGGTATTCGGGCGGAAAGAGCAATTTGATATTTTCATAAGATTTATGAATGGCTTTTTGAGATTTTTCAAAGTTTTTCCATTTTACTTTTTTGATGCCTTCAGAGGTTTCTGGAACCAATTCGCCATCAAAATCTGAAAACATTTCATACCAGTAAGTTTCTTTAAGTTTGTATTTGCCGTTGCGTTTTAAGATGTGATACGTGGTGTCAATAAACCGTTTAATTTCTAAATTTTCAACGCCTGTTTCTTCCCAAACTTCTCGGATGGCGGCTTTTTCGAGCGTCTCGCCTTTATCCACTTTGCCTTTAGGTAAATCCCAACGGCCTTTTCTATGAATAAAAAGGATTTCTTTTTTAGGGTTAAATACCATTCCGCCAGCAGCCGTGATGACTTTTAGCTTTTTTTTCAAATGATACAGTAATTTTTCGTCTTTTTTGTGATATAAATTGACGTAGTGAATTTTTTTATCGACAATATCATTGATAAGATTTTCTATATCAACATGTTTAATCTTGTAAGAAGTGTATTTCGTACCAACTTTCTTTTGCGTTGACAAAATAATTGGCACATCATTGACAAAAACTTTATACATTTGCACTTATGATTTTAGATGAAAATACAGCCCAAGAAACTGCAGAATTACTTCTACAAATAAACGCAATAAAATTGAAACCACAAGAGCCTTTTACCTGGTCGAGTGGAATGAAATCGCCAATTTATTGTGACAATAGAATAATATTGTCTTATCCGCCCATTCGTAACTACATCAAAGATAGTTTAGCCAAACAAGTAGAACTACTTTACGGCAAACCCGATGTCATTGCGGGTGTCGCAACAGGTGCCATTGGGATTGGCACTTTAACGGCTGATGCTTTGGGATTACCTTTTGTTTATGTGCGACCCAAACCCAAATCGCACGGGCGACAAAATCAAATTGAAGGTCAACTTGAACCACACCAAAATGTGGTGGTGATTGAGGACTTAATCAGCACTGGACAAAGTAGTCTTAATGCTGTAAAAGCATTACAATCTGAAGCCCAAGCTCACGTTAAAGGTTTACTGGCTATATTTTCTTATGGCTTTGATTCGGCTATAAAAAACTTCGAAAAAGCCAAAATTCAACTCAATACACTGAGCAATTATGAACATCTTATTCAAATAGCTTATGATACAAGATATTTGAATCGTGATGAACTCAATTTGTTAAAATCATGGCATCTCAATCCCGAAAAATGGGAAAACAATTAACGCTTTTAAACCTTACTCATGAATTTAGAAACACCTAAAATTACCATCAATAAATCGCAAAAGGAATTATTCACTTACTTGTCGAAAGCAGATAATTACCTCAATATTATGCCCGATGGTGTAGAAAAATTTGAAGTTTTGACTGAAGACAGTTTTCTATTTCAACTTAAAGGTATGCCAGTTATACAATTAGCGTTTAAAGAAAAAGAAGAATTTGGCAAAATCGTTTTAGTCGCTGATGGCGGTAAATTTCCATTTAGTTTAACCGCTTATTTTGATGCCGTTGGTGAAGAAAAAACCGAATTTCAACTCAAATTTGATGGCGAATTTAATGCCATGATGGGTATGATGATCAAATCACCAATCAACAAATTTATTCATACCTTATCAGAAAATTTCAATAAACTAATGTCTTAATATACTTGACTTATCTCTTTGTGAGCATAAAATTTTTCTATTCCTGAATTTGTTTTAACAAGCAATTGACCATCAGTAACTATATCTTTAATTTGACCTTCAAACAAATCTCCATTAGGCAAAACAAATCGGGTTTGTTTTTTATAATTGTACAAATATCTTTTGTAAACACTAATGATATGTTCAACTGAATGTAAATTGAGTTCTTTAGGAATATCATCTAATTCGTCAACCAATTTATCAAGAAGTTCATCTCTATCAAAATGAATGTTTTTAATCCTTTTTAGTGAATTGGCTTTAGGTAAATTTTCGAAATAGGTTTGATTGACATTTAAGCCTATTCCAATATAAGTGGTTTTAATCAAGTTTTTGTTTAGGGTGTTTTCAATTAAAATACCACAAATTTTAAACTGTTCTGACAAAATGTCGTTAGGCCATTTAAAGCGTAAATTTGGAATGTTGTAAGCTTTTAAAACCCTTAAAATACCCAAACATACTAAAGCATTAAGTGCAAATTGGTTTTCTGTTTTGAGATTAATATCATTAAAAACAACCGTAAACATTAAGTTCTCCGACCTTGAGCTTTGCCAAGAACTGTTGAGTTGACCACGACCTTGAGTTTGAAATTCTGCTGATAAACAAAATTTTTTTTCTTTTATATCTTTATTTATAATTTTTGCAAGTGCATTGGTAGAGGTTGTGGCATCAACTTTGACAATATTCATTAAATAGGATTTTGGAGCAAATTTAAACAAGAATGTGTAACAAACATCATTGAATAATGTTTTGTTAAGTCATTACAATTTTCGTTAAAAAAACCTATTTTTGTAAAACTTTAAAATTAAATTTCAGCATTGGTAAAAGATAATAATCAGCTCATAACGTTAATCATAGAAGGAATTGAAAATGTAAAAGGTGATGATATTCAGTTGTTAGACTTAAGAGATATCGAAAATAATGTTTGTGATTATTTTATCCTTTGCACTGGTAGCTCAAATACCCAAGTAGATGCTATTGTAAATTCCGTTCAAAAGCATGTGAGCAAAAAACTTAAAGACAAACCTTGGCACATAGAAGGTCATGGTAATTCTCAATGGGTTTTGATGGATTATGTCAATATTGTTGTTCATGTTTTTCAGCAGCAAGCTAGAGATTTTTACGATTTAGAAAGCTTATGGGGTGATGCCAAAATCACTCAAATTGAAACTAATTATTAATTTAAGATTAAAAAAAGTAGATGGCTCAAAAAACATCAAATACACCGCCTAAAAACAAGGCGACTAAAAATTCAAATAAACCTAATCCTAAAAAGCCAGGTTACAATTTTTATGTCATCATCGGAATTGTAATATTATTTTTTGGACTTCAATTTTTTGTAGGCAATGGCTTTGGTAGCGGTGCAAAAGACATCAGTATAGCCCAATTTGAAAGTTATCTCAAAGAAGGCGATTTTGATAAAGTCGTCATCATCAAAAATGCAGGTAGAGCAGAAGTTTATCTTACTCAAGAAGCTAAATCTCAACCCGAACACAAAGGTAAAAGCAACGATAATGTTTTTCCAGGAGCAAGCGTACCTGACTACAAGTTTGAATTTGGAGACCTTCAGCTTTTTGAGAAAAATGTCAAGTCAATCAAAGAAGAATACAATCTTAAAACCGAAGTTAATTTTGAAAAAGAAGACACTTTATTTAGCGATATTTTAATCACTTTACTTCCTTTTATTATCATTATTGGAATCTGGATTTTCATTATGAGACGCATGAGTGGCGGTGCTGGCGGTGGTCCTGGTGGTCAGATTTTTAATATCGGTAAATCAAAAGCCAAATTGTTTGATGAAAAAGTCGACATTAAAACTTCATTTAAAGACGTTGCAGGTCTTGAAGGTGCAAAAGAAGAAGTTCAAGAAATAGTTGATTTCTTAAAATTTCCTGAAAAATATACCAATCTCGGCGGAAAAATCCCTAAAGGTGCATTATTAGTTGGTCCACCAGGTACGGGTAAAACCTTGTTAGCTAAAGCTGTGGCTGGCGAAGCTAATGTGCCATTTTTCTCCTTATCAGGTTCTGATTTTGTTGAAATGTTTGTCGGTGTTGGTGCGTCTCGTGTTAGAGACTTATTTAAACAAGCTAAAGAAAAATCACCTTCTATCATTTTTATTGATGAAATTGACGCCATTGGCCGTTCAAGGGGAAAAAGCAATTTCTCTGGTTCAAATGACGAACGCGAAAACACCTTAAATCAACTCCTTACAGAAATGGACGGATTTGGTAATAATGCCAATGTCATTGTCTTAGCAGCAACAAACCGTGCCGATGTTTTGGATAAAGCACTGATGAGAGCTGGTAGATTTGACCGTCAAATTTATGTGGATTTGCCAGATATCAGAGAGCGAAAAGAAATTTTTGAAGTCCATCTCAGACCTTTGAAAAAAATAAGTAACGACATTGATACTGATTTCTTAGCCAAACAAACTCCTGGATTTTCAGGTGCAGACATTGCTAATGTGTGTAATGAATCTGCTTTGATTGCTGCAAGAAAAGGCAATAAAGAAGTAACAAGGCAAGATTTTCTTGATGCCGTTGACCGTATTATTGGTGGTTTAGAAAAGAAAAACAAAATCATGACGCTCGATGAAAAGAAAGCCATTGCTTATCACGAAGCCGGTCACGCCACAGTAAGTTGGCTACTTGAACACGCAGCACCACTTGTGAAAGTTACTATTGTTCCTCGCGGTCAATCACTTGGAGCAGCTTGGTATTTACCCGAAGAACGACTTATTGTAAGAACCGAACAAATGTTAGACGAAATGTGTGCAGCTATGGGCGGTCGAGCTGCAGAAAAAATCATCTTTGATAAAATTTCTACTGGTGCATTAAGCGATTTAGAAAAAGTGACCAAACAAGCCAAAGCTATGGTAACCATTTATGGCTTGAACGAAAAAGTCGGTAATTTAACTTATTATGATTCTACTGGTCAAGCAGACTATAATTTTACTAAACCTTATAGCGAAAAAACGGCGGAAATTATTGATAAAGAAATTTCTAAAATTATAGAAACTCAATATCAGCGAGCTTTGAGTATTTTAGAAAAACACAAAAAAGAGCTCAAAAAATTAGCAGAACTTCTCATTGAAAGAGAAGTCATTTTTAAAGATGATATGGAAGATATTTTTGGTAAAAGACCTTTTAAAAAACCAGAAATGATTACTCCAAAGCACAAACAAAACGGTCAAAACAAACCCAAAACAGAAGATAACAACTCCTCTGAAAACACTTCAAACAATCAATCTCAATCTAGCAAAAAAGAAAACAATGCAAAATCTGAAGACAACAAACAATCTGATGATAAGCAAGCCAAAAATGAAATACCTGAAAAGAATTGATTGAAGCTAATAATATATGAGTTTTTTTAAACGTCTATTGGGACTCAAATCTAAGAAATCAGCAGAAGAAAACAATGCTGATAAAAATAGATTTATGCCTACAGAAAAACCACCAATAGACGAATTGTTTATGATTAATTTTAAAAAAAATGGCGGTAAATTTATCTATTGCGAAAACAAAACAGAATTATTAGATAACTTCGATGCCATTTTACAAGAAAACAATTGGAAATCTAAACCTCTTTACTCTCATCAAATTGACAAAGATCAAAACTTTTTGAAAGATCTCAATCTTGATTTCACCACTGATAAAAATGTAGAAGCATTAGTGAGCAACTGTGAATATCTCATTGCTAATACTGGTGCAATTATGGTTTGTGCTAAGCAAATTGGTGAAGGCAAACTTTCAGAATTACCTCATAATTTTATTGTTTATGCCACGACAAGTCAACTTTTAGAAAGTCTTGGCGAAGGTCTTCAACTCATCAAAAAAAAGCACCAATCAAAGATTCCTGCAAGTATCACAACCCTAAAGACATTTGAAGAAAAAACCGATTCTGACTTTTTAAGTTACGGAAGCACTCAAAAAAACTTATATTTGTTGCTCTTAGAAGATTTGTAACTTAATGAATGAACTTTTTACTAGAATTACTTCTGGAATTATTTATGCCACTGCTATATTTTTAGCCCTTTGGTCTGGCAAATTGGCAACAAGCATTCTTTTTTTGATTTTAGGTTTAATATGCCTTTTTGAATTACAAAAATTGCTCAGTTTTAGAAATTACGTCTCTTATTTTGTATTTCCAATTGCCTTGATATATTTTAACTATTTCAATACTAATGACAAAATAATTTTTTTATTTATCATTGCTTGTTTATTTGTAAAGCTATTGCTTTTAAGAGATTTGTTTTCACTGAAAGGCAGAAATGCTTTTAGGCAAAAAAAACACCTCATCACTTTGATGTATATCGTGCCTTCTATGGTGTTTTTAACCTTAATTCCAAAATTATATACTGGCTACAATACTTATATTTTGCTATATGTTTTTGTATTGATGTGGGTCAATGATTCCTTTGCATTTTTAATTGGAAAACATTTTGGAAAACAAAAATTATTTGAAAAAATATCACCCAAAAAAACAGTAGAAGGTTTTCTTGCTGGATTTATTTTTACTATCATAGCAGGTATTATAATTAGCTATTTCGACCAAACTATCAGTTTTTACAATTGGGTTGTTGTTGGTATTTTAGTCTCTGTTTTTGGTACCTTAGGCGATTTGGTACAGTCCAAATTTAAAAGAAAAGCTTCAGTCAAAGACAGTGGAAAAATCATGCCTGGTCACGGTGGTGTTTTTGACCGTATGGATAGTATTATTTTTTCAAGTACCTTTGTATATGGATTTTTATTTTTAATCAATCATGTTTCATAGAGAAGGTCAACAAATATTAGTTTTTGCTTTAGTATCAATTATAGTTATCAACTTATTGAGTATTAACTTTATCAACAATCCTATTTTGCATTATACTATTTTTGGTATAACGCTAATTATGTTTGTTTTAGTGGCACAATTTTTTAGAAATCCAAAACGAAACTTTAAACGAGATAACACAAAAGCATTTTCGCCTGTTGATGGCAAAGTGGTTGTTGTAGAAGAAGTCTTTGAAGATGAAATTTTAAAAACAAAATGCATTCAAGTGTCCATATTTATGTCGCCACTTAATGTTCACATCACAAGACATCCGTTTACAGGTGAAATTTATTACAGCAAATACCACAAAGGCAAATATCTCGTAGCCTGGCATCCCAAATCCAGCACAGAAAATGAGCGAACCACCGTTGCATTAAAAACAGAAAAATTTGGTAACGTTGCTTATCGTCAAATTGCTGGTGCAGTGGCAAGGCGTATTGTTAATTATGCTAAAGTCAACGATAAAGCCATTCAATGCGAAGATTCAGGATTTATAAAATTTGGGTCACGTGTTGATGTATTTTTACCCTTAGAATCTAAAATTGAAGTTGAAATCAATCAAAAAGTTAAAGGTGGTTTAACTTCCATAGCATCAATAAGTTAAAATGGATTTAAGTCAATTAAATGCAAAAGAATTAGAGCAAGCTTTTCAAAAGGCATATCAAGCCGTAAGTGAAACCGATAAAGGATTTCAACAAGATACACTGCTCTATTTTTATGCCTACTACAAACACGCCACCAAAGAATTCAATTTAAACCTAAAACATCATCCTCACAACGGTGAGCAATTAGTCAATGCCTTTAAAATGAATGCTTTGTTTCAAATCAGACACCTTTCAGTTAAGCAGTCTAAAATCAAATACATCGAGTTGGCCATCAAACATCTCGGAGATGATTTTTTAAAAAAATAATTATGCCATTGGTTTTTGCGACTCATAATCATCACAAACTCACAGAAGTTAAAGCTATTCTACCTCAATTTATCGAGCTGCTTTCGCTCAACGACATCAACTGCCACGAAGACATTGCAGAAACCGCCAATAGCATTGAAGGCAACGCTCAACTCAAAGCCAGATATGTCTTCAAAAACTATAACTTACCATGCTTTGCAGACGATACAGGTTTATTTGTTAACGCACTCAACGGCGAACCTGGGGTTTATTCTGCTCGTTATGCTGGTGGACAAAAAAATGCTCAAGCCAATATACAAAAGCTTATGCAAAACCTCAATCATGTTCAAGACCGCAGTGCATATTTTAAAACCGTCATCGCTTTCAAAACTCAAAACGAAGAAAAGATATTTACCGGCATTTGCAAAGGCGAAATCACCAAAACACCGAGTGGCAAATCTGGATTTGGCTATGACCCTATTTTTAAACCTCATGGCTACACAGAAACTTTTGCCGCATTAGATGCTAATACCAAAAACCAAATCAGCCACCGCAACTTGGCACTACAAAAATTTATCGATTATCTCAAATAGGTTTGATTTAGTGGGATTTTAACAGGTCTGCTGACTTGGGCAGACTATATTCCTGCACAATCTAAGAGATGTCGCGTATCTTGTCCCTATGGATATTTTTTTTAACGTGAGTTCGATATCAATTCCAATAAAATAGATTGATATTTAATCATTTGTCATGACGACAGAGCGAAGCATGAACGACGAGACATCTCAGTAGGATGAGATTTCACCTCATTCTTCGTCGAAATGACAAAATTTGCTTACAAAAAAATGTAATCATCTGATTTACAATTTTCAATAAATCGAACTCACATTATTTTAATATTTTTTCAGGAATCCCTAAGCTAAGCTTAAACTCACTTGAACCATCACCAATCAATTAAACAATTAAAAAGTTTTAACTCCAAACTTTAAATTATCCTTAATCTCAAAGCATTTTTCAGGCTTATAATTATATTTTATTTATTTTTACATCTGTTGAATTTTTAAATATTTATAAAATGAAAGATGTCGTTATAGTCAGTGCAGTTAGAACACCAATAGGGAGTTTTCTCGGAAGTTTATCCTCAATTCCAGCCACTCAATTAGGTTCAATAGCCATCAAAGGTGCTTTAGATAAAATTAATTTAGACCCAAAACTCGTTCAAGAAGTTTTGATGGGCAATGTGGTTCAAGCCAACAATGGTCAAGCCCCTGCACGTCAAGCGGCTCTCGGTGCTGGTATTCCAGATTCTGTGCCGTGTACAACGGTCAATAAAGTTTGTGCCAGCGGAATGAAATCTGTGATGCAAGCGACTCAAAGCATTGCCCTCGGCGATACTGATATTATTGTTGCAGGCGGAATGGAAAGTATGAGTCAAATTCCTCATTATCTGCATCTCAGAAATGGACATAAATTCGGCCCAACCCAAATGGTTGACGGCATGCAAAGAGATGGTTTGTCTGACGCCTACGACAATCAAGCTATGGGAACTTGTGCAGATTTATGTGCTACAGACCACAATTTCTCAAGAGAAGACCAAGATGCCTTTGCTATTCAATCTTACAAACGCTCAGCCGAAGCTTGGCAATCTGGCAAATTCAAAGACGAAGTCGTGCCAGTTGAAGTTCCTCAACGTCGTGGCGAGCCTTTAATTGTTAAAGAAGATGAAGAATATAAAAACATCAAATTTGACAAAGTCAGCAAATTAAGACCAGCTTTTAGCAAAGATGGTACAGCCACTGCAGCCAACTCTTCAACCATCAATGACGGTGCTGGTGCGGTTGTCTTAATGAGTAAAGACAAAGCAGACGAACTCAACTTAAAACCACTTGCCACCATTAGAAGTTATGCCGATGCGGCTCAAAAGCCAGAACATTTCACAACTGCTCCTGCTAAGGCTTTACCTTTAGCTCTTAAAAAAGCAAAATTAGATTTAAAAGATATCGATTACTTTGAATTCAACGAAGCCTTTTCTGTTGTTGGTTTGGCTAATATGAAATTATTAGGTCTTACAGATAAAAATGTCAATGTCAATGGTGGTGCAGTTTCATTAGGTCATCCTTTGGGTTGCTCAGGCGTAAGAATTATCATAACTTTACTGCACATTTTAAAACAAAACGATGCCAAGTTTGGTGCGGCAGCCATTTGCAATGGTGGTGGCGGTGCTTCAGCAATGGTGTTTGAACGCTAAATCAACTTTATAAATGGCTTACGGATGTTGTCACCTCAGTCTTGTTCCCGTTAGAGCAAGTGCAAACGATAAATCAGAAATGGTGACGCAATTGCTGTTTGGCGATGTATTTGAAATTTTAGAACAAACCAAAAAATGGATTAAAATCAAAAACGCCTTTGATGATTATGAAGGATGGATAGATTCTAATCAGTATTTATCCATTAATTTACAACAATTCAACAACATCAAATCTCAACATTTGAACTGCTCTACAGATCTTGTGGAGTATGTTCAAAGTCCAAAAAACCAGTTGATACCAATAGTTATAGGTTCATCTTTAGAAGGTCTTTCTACATTAGATTATAAATTTGATGTTAACTTGAGCAAGGGTAAAATCCAACGTGACAAAATTGTGCCTACTGCTCTACTCTATCTCAACGCACCTTACCTATGGGGTGGCAAAAGTCCTTTTGGAATAGATTGTAGCGGTTTCACACAAATGGTCTATAAAATTTGTGGAATATCTCTTAAACGCAATGCTTCGCAACAAGCTGAACAAGGAGAAAATTTAAGCTTTATAGAAGAAGCCCATCCGGGCGATTTAGCATTTTTTGATAATGAAGATGGCGATATTATTCACGTCGGTATGATAATGGATAACAATTACATCATTCACGCCCACGGACAAGTTCGCATAGACCGATTAGATCATACCGGAATTTTTAATGTTGAAACCAAAACTTATTCACATCAACTTCGTGTGATTAAGCATATAGATTAAGATTCTTAAAATTACTCTTTAAAAGGTTGCTTCATTTGTTCCCAAAACCCTTTTGGATAATTCTCATCATTTTCAAAACCAATATCAATGTTTTTGCCCTCTATTGGTATGTATGCGGTTCCAAAAATATAGTCCCAAACACTTAAAGACAAACCAAAATTGACTCCTTTTTGATGCTGTTTTGGTAAAGTTTTAGCGTGATGCCAGATATGCATTTTTGGGTTGTTTAAAATATATTTGAAAACACCGTAACTCCAACCCACGTTAGCATGGTTGAGATGACCTACGAAAACTCCAATCATATGCACCAAAAAGAATTCTTGAATACCAAAACCAATCATTGCTAATGGAATATATTGAACGGATTTGTAAACGACAGTTTCCATAAAATGAAAACGAAACTGTGCTGCAAATCCCATCTCCTTGACACTGTGATGCACTTTATGAAATTTCCATAACCAATTTCTTTTATGCAACTGCACATGAACATTCCACTGGATAAAATCAGCAATAACAAACATGACAAAAAGCTGAAACCAAACAGGATAAGTTGCAATATTGACAGCAACCAAATTTTTTATACCTATAGCAGCCAATCCATCGTTAAACAAATTGACAAACACATTAGACACTGCATTATAACCTATCAAAGAAAACAAAAAGAAATTAAAAAAAATATAAAACAAATCTAACCAAAAACCTTGTCTAAAAAATTTCTGTTGTTTTCGCCAAGGAAAAATGACTTCTAAAATCATCACTAATAGCGATAATCCTATCAGCCAATAAAAATATCCAGTAAGTTTTGGGTGGGTGATTTCCTCAACAAGATAATTGAAATAACCAACAAAAGAATTTAAAAATATGTCCCAATATTTATCCATAATACAAAAATACTATAATCTGTCTTGAAGGCTTGTAACAAGAGTTACATTCTTATCAGTTATTCACTTCTGTTTTATCTTCAACTTATATGAGCAAAGTCATTTTTAAACACCTTTTTATGAATTAAATTTGTATAACAAACCCAGTAAAAATGCAAGATTTAATAAAAAAATACAACGTTGCAGGACCGCGATACACCAGTTATCCTACGGTGCCTTATTGGGACGACGAGTCATTTTCGCACAACCGATGGTTGGCTACGATCAAAAAATCAGCTTGTCCTAACGACTCTATAAGTCTTTATATTCACTTACCATTTTGTGAAAGTTTATGCACGTTTTGTGCTTGTAACAAAAGAATTACCAAAAGACATAATGTAGAAAAACCCTACATCAAAGCCCTTTTAAAAGAATTAGATCTATACACAATTGTTTATGGGTTCAAACTTACCATTAAGGAAATCCATCTTGGTGGTGGCACGCCAACATTTTTTTCGCCAGAAAATTTAGCTAAGCTTTTACAAGGCATTTTTGAACGCACTTTTATCGCTGATGATGCTGAATTCAGTTTTGAAGGTCATCCTAACAACACCACTTTTGAACACTTAAAAGTTTTGCATGATTACCATTTTAGCCGTGTCAGCTATGGAATTCAAGACTACAATGAAAGTGTTCAAAAAGCCATAAATCGTATTCAGAGCTTTGAAAATGTAAAATATGTTACCGAAACCGCTAGAGCAATTGGCTATAAATCAGTAGGTCACGATTTGATTTATGGTTTACCTTTTCAAACTGTGGAGCATATTCTAAACACTATCCAAAGCACTATTGAACTCAAACCAGACCGCATTGCATTTTACAGTTATGCTCATACGCCTTGGATAAAAGGCAATGGTCAACGCGGTTTTAAATATTCTGACTTACCCAATGCCGAAACCAAAAGATTGCAATATGAATTAGGCAAAAAAATATTAGAAGACAACGGCTACCAAGAAATTGGTATGGATCATTTTGCATTGGCTGATGATGAATTATATCAAGCAAAGCAAAACAAAACCCTTCACCGAAATTTTATGGGCTACACTACACAACAAACAAAACACCTCATAGGACTTGGCGTCTCTTCAATTAGCGATGCGTGGTTTGGCTTTGCTCAAAACGAAAAAACTTTAGAAGAATATTACAATAGGTTGAGACAAAATAAAATTCCTGTTTTTCGCGGACACATTTTAACATCAGAAGATCTTGAAATTCGTCAACATATTTTAAATTTAATGACTAAATTTGAAACGGATTTAACAAATACTAAATTACATATCAAAACACTTCAACTCATATACCAAAATCTTCAAACTTTTGTTGATGATGATTTAATTGAAATCAAAAATAAACACATAAAAGTCTATGATACTTCTAAAGCATTCATCAGAAACATCTGTATGGCTTTTGATGTAAGAATGCTAAGAAAAAAGCCAAACACACAATTATTTTCAATGACAATTTAATCTATAAATCCTAATACAATGAAAAAAATTTTAATACCTGTCGATTTTTCAAAACCATCAGAAAATGCACTAAGAGTTGCAGCTGAATTGGCTAGAAAGAATGATGCTGAACTATATGTTCTACACGTCGTAGAAATGGCCGAAACCCTATTTGGCACGGAACAGTTTAATATCAACGACGAACAAATCGTTTTCTTTATGAAAATGGCCAAAAAACGCTTTACCAAGTTTTTAGACAAGCCTTATCTTGAAGGTTTAAAAGTCATAGATACAGTAGAATTAGGTTCACCAACTATGGGTATCAAAGAACTTCAAGAAGAAAAAGAGATTGACTTTGTCGTTATGGGTTCAAATGGTGCTAGCGGTATTGATGAAATTCTCATTGGCTCTAACACTGAAAAGGTAGTAAGACACTCAAAAGTTCCTGTTCTTGTAGTTAAGCAAGAGCTTGAAAAACTAGAAATCAACAACATCGTGTTTGCATCAAACTTTGATGAAGAAAATCTAAATGCTTTTAAAAAAGCAAAATCTTTTGCTGATAGTTTTGATGCCAATCTGCATTTATTGTATGTCAACTTGCCAGGCAATCAATTTTATAGCTCTGAAGAAATCACTCATCAGATTAAAAGCTTCTTAGACAAAGCTAATATGTCTGATTTTGAAAATATTAAAATCTACAATGACTATACGATAGAACTTGGTGTAATCAACGGTGCAAAAGCTCTAAAAGCAGACATAATTGCTATGCCAACTCACGGTAGAAAAGGCTTATCACACTTCTTTAATGGTAGTATTGGCGAAGATGTTGTTAATCACTCTACGTTACCAGTAATTACATTTAAAATTTAAAAAAAGAATATATCCACATTATATAGACTCCTCTAATCAATTAGGGGAGTTTTTTATGGCAAATCTTTATAATATATACCTTTTAAGACCTTAGGTTTCAAATTTTTTGACTGTTTGTGAAATATACTTTTAGTAGAATCAAATTGCCTAAATCGAATTCCATTTAATTCAGAAAAAGTATGCATAAAATCTCTTAAAATATAAGGGTTTTCTGGTATGTATTGAGCTTTAAATTCGTTTTTAAAACTTTTGTTCATCCATATAAAAAAAGGAATTTCAAGCATAGATTTTGTAGGGTTTTCTTCGGCATGTCCAGAAAAATCAATGCTTTCATAAACTTCATCGCCGTGGTCAGAAAAATAAAGCACATATACGGGATGTTCTATTTTTGCTACTTCATCAATGACCTGTTTTAAAAAATAATCGTGATATAAAACTGAATTATCATAAGCATTAGATCGACGATGAGCTTGTTGATGATCAAAATTTGAAGGACTTTTGCCAACAAATTTTTTAAACTCTTCAGGATATCTATCACTGTAAAGCAAGTGAGTTCCTAAAGGATGCAATACTATGAATTTTTTGGATGCTTTGTCTTTTAAAGCCTTTTTAAATTCTGGTAATAAAACTTCATCATAAGGCGTAATAGCTCCATCTTTAGCTGTGTTTTTTGTCAGATATTTATCACTACTACGTGCAATAAGAGTTACCAAACTTTCATACTGACCAATGGGTCTTTGGTTTGAAATCCAAAAGGTTTTAAATCCAGCTTGATTCATCAATTGAATGATAGAAAAATCTTTATCAGTTGATAAACTGTTGAGTGTTAAGGCATCTTTTAAAGCACCAATTGTATGAGCATGAGAGCTTATGACATTATTATAAAGCCACAAATCAGATTTCAAACTATCTAAAAAAGGAGTTGTCTTTCGGTTATAACCGTAAACACTCATTCGTCGTCTTGTGGTTGATTCGCCAATGATCAAAACATAAGTTGCCGTATCATTTTTATTACGAAATTCAAAACCATCAACATCTGCCAATGGCTCATCAATATTATACTGAAGCATTTTTTGTTGCTCCTCAATATATTCGTAAACTGATGAAACACTTAAATATAAAAAATTGTATTGCTGAAATCCTCTATATATCATCAAAGCAAGAGGAATCAATACGCCAGCAGTGTAAATTACATATTGGTATTTGAATGTTTTAGGAAAAGTAAATACAGGTCTTTTAATTAAATAGAAAATCAACACAACTAAATAAGTAACTATGGCAATAACAATAAATGGATTGAGATAAAATTCAACAAATTCTCTAGCTTCGGCAAGGTTAGTTTCTAATAAAATAAAAATTGAAGACGCACTAATATTGGCCTTAAATAAATAGTAATAAATACTTTCAAACAGATTATTAAATACGAATAAGATGTAGCCTAAAATTTGAAAAAACTTCCGCCATTGGTTTTTAAACAACAGACTAAAAGAAACAATTATGATAAGTGTAGCAACGTTTTCAACAAAATTTCTTGGTAAAATACGATTCCAACCAAAACCATACGCCTGAAATAGTAAAGACAAAAATAAAGGCAAAAGCCAATATACAATTGCTGTTCTATTGCTCTGAACTAAGTTTTTTATAATCTTGAACAGCGGTAACGCCATAATTCCAAATTTGAGAGATTTGCGAAGGTTTAATCACTTTACGTTTTAGCAACAGCCAAATATAACGCATCAACCAAAGATAAATAAGGTTTTTGTGTTGTAAATATTTTTGGGCAGTCAAAGCCTGAGTGTATGCCTTAGAACCTTCATCTGGTTCAGTTGTTTTGCCGTAATGCTTCACAATGGGCTTATCAATATAAACAACTTTAAGGTGTTTTCTTATAATATCATCCCGAAAAACGGATTCTTCCGCACAAACAAAACGAGCCCATAGACCAAATAAATTATTGAAAGCAATATCATTATTCCTAACAAGTTTTAGGTTGAAACTTATTTCTATAGATGAAAGAGATTGCTGATGTAATAATCTATTTTGATAACCTGATTGTGATTTATAAATTTTATAAGGCTGATTGTTTTCTCTTAGAAATTGAAAAGAAATCAAAGCTGCATCGGGATAATCTTGATAGGCTTGTATTACCGTGTCAATAGCGTTAGGCAAATATTCAATATCATCGTCGGCTATAAAACATATTTTGGCTTTGGCGTGTTTTATAGCGAGATTTCTACTTTTACTCAGTCCTTTTTCAAATACATTGACTACTCTTATATTTTTTCTATTAGTTTTTAAAATCTTGTCTTTTGTAGTTTGATTAATTATCAAAATATTCAAATCTGACAAGTTATGATATTTAAACATCTTTTCTAAAAAATCAAAATCACTTCGATTCATCGTAGAAATCAAAAATTCTATATCAGAAGTTTGAATCATAATTGTGGTTTAAATAGTGGTTTTCTAAACAAAAATAGGATCAACACAAAATACAAAATATAGGTCAAAGCATGACCAATAACCACGCCTTGCAAATCGTAAATATCAACAAAATAGATAGCCGAAAAATACAAGCCTAAGGCTAACAACAAATCGGTAACAATATAATGCCATAACATTTTTTTGGCGTGAAATTGATAGATCATAACTAAACTGAGAATTCTAAAAAAATCAGCTACAATTTGCCAACCTAACAATGAAGTGACTGGCAAAAATTCATCTGAAAATACCAATAAAACAATGTATTTTTTTAAAAGAAAAACAACGAATAATCCAATAGCAAATAAAGGAATAATTTGCTTGTAAAATTCTAAAACAGTTGATTGAAAAGCCTTATCAGTTTTGGCTTCAACCAATTTTGGTAGAACATAAAGATTCAACAAAGACTGCATAAAAACCAAATAAAATGTAGAGAGTCTAAAATTGGCTTCCCAGTATCCTGCGGCATCAATACTGAGATGTGTAGATAAATATTGCCGAATTCCTATAAATACCAATGGAAAACTTATAGCAGAAATCAAAGTCATAAAAGCGTATTGGCCAAAATTTTTAAGTTGTGAAAATGAAAAAACTTTTAAACTAAAGCAGGTTAAGTTCAGATGTTTTGAAGCTATAAATAAACTTATAAAAAAACTGAAAGAAGGAACTGCCACCACAGCCATCAAAGCACCAGACAATCCAAAACTTAAAACACCAAAAGCAAATAAAATAAGATTCAAAAAATGTGATAGAATATGTATGCGAATCACTTTTTTGAATCTGCTTAAGCCTTTTAAAATGCCAAGCATAAAAACATTTAATGCATAAAGTGGCAAAAGTAAAGCCGTCCATTTAAAAACAAATGCATAAGACACATCATTGAAAACTAATCCTGACAAAGATTTGGAAAAGATGAAAACAACAGAAAACACAACGAGGCTTAAACCGACAAAAACCCAAAATAAAGTGGATATAAAAGTCTGATAAGCCTTATGATTGGTATGAAATTCACCTGTATATTTCACAACTGCATTATCTAAACCACCGCTTGAAAAATTGTGAAAAACACTTAAAATATTACGTAAATTACCAATCAAAGCAACGCCTTGAGCACCTAACAAAACCGCTGATAATTTAGCAACAACAAGGCTGCTAATCAACTTAATACTTATGCTTAAACTATTAAAACTTGTAACTTGCAAAAGTGGTGAATTAGATACAAGTTTTTTTAAAGTTTTAAACATGAAAGAATATTTATCATTTGAGAGCTACAACGGTTTTAGTTGTTGATATACATCCGTTGGTAGTTAGGCTGGTGCATTTCAGATTCGCCAAGAGTTTTAAATTCTAAATTTACAGATTTAACAATTTCATCTGGCTGACTTGGTTTTTGAACACCAGCACCAATTTCTTGTAGTGCTCTTGCCAAAAATGGTTCTGAAAGATCTCCTAAAACACCGAGATTAAAAAAATCTTCCTCTAAAATAATATCAGGTTCAAAGCCTTCAGTAAATCCCGTAAAACCTTCGGCGTTTTCAATCTCAAGAATCAAAGGCTGCAGGGCATAAAAATGATTAGGATTTGCCCCTTGCCTTCTAAAGTCTGGCGAGTCGTATAAAGTTGTTGAACCTTGAAATTTACCCGTAGTTGTGGTTCCGATTTGAATGACATCAATGTAAGGATTCAAAGCATTAATAACCAACTCACTTGCTGAAGCTGTTGAGCCTGTGGTCAAAACAAAAACACGATCTAAATTGAGATTATTTATATCTTCGCCGTTTGCTGTTTGGTCATCAAAAAAAAGTGTCTCATCATCAAAATTTTCATTAAATCTTTCTACAGCAAAAACTTGACCATCAAATTGACCTGTAATCATAGAAGCTAAATCTTTGGCGGTTTCAATACTGCCACCACCGTTGTATCTTAAATCTAAAACTAAATCTGAAACCCCATTTGCCACAAAATCTCCAAAGGCTTGGTTGAGTTCTGATTCAAAATTTGACCTAAAGCTGTTATACATCAAATAGCCAATTTTTTGACCACTAATATCAAGTGTTGTAGCAATATGAATAGGGTTTTCAGTTAAATTGGATTTGTTTAATAAAATAGTTTCACCAGTTAAAACGAGCTGTTCATTTTGCAATTCAGCCAAACCAATACTGTATTGTTCTGGTGATAGAAGTTCCCTGAAATTAGTTTCACTAAGAGCTGTTCCATCAATTTCAGTAAAAATCATTCCGCGTTCAACACCTTGTGTATCGGCTGAAGAATTTGGAACAACATATCTGACATAACCAAAAACCTGATTGGTATCTTGAATTAAAACTAAACCAAATTGCATACCATTACTTAAACTTTGTCCTTGAAGAGCTTCTTCTAAAACCCTAAAATCAGATACAATAACGCTAAAACGATCGTCTTCTCTAAGCAAGTTATCAAACAAGCTTTCAGGAGAATCAAAACTACTCAAAAACTCGTTAAAATCAGCATCAGATGAGCTTCTCTCGCTTAAATTGGGAACATCACTTCTATAAACATAAAATAAATTCATAGCTTCCCAAACAAAATTTTGAATCTCCAAATCACTTGCTGGTGAAATCACGTCATCAAAATCATCTTGACAAGATACACTGACAAAAAGTAAAATTGATAGAACCCAAATTCGGTTTAAATTTTTCATACTTAGTTTGCTTTGATTAAAACGCTCTACAAAGTAAACAAATTGTTTAAACTTTTAAAGTGTATTACACTTTTCTATCATTTCAGTTTTATTTTAACCAAAACCCATTTTTTAAAGCTATATATTTGGCACTTATAGCAAAGTATTAATAACTTTATAAAATTATGAAAACAATATTAAACTACATAAACGGGCAATTTGTCGCTTCACAATCCAATAATTTTTTAGAAAATATAAATCCAGCAACAGGTGAAGTTTACAGTCAAATCACTCGTAGCAATGCATCAGATGTTGATATTGCTGTTATGGCTGCAGAAAATTCCTTTTTAAGTTGGTCCAATACAAGCTTAAATAAACGCTCTCAAATACTATCAAATATTGCGGATTTAATAGAAGAAAATCTTGATGATTTGGCCCTTGCCGAGTCAATTGATAATGGAAAACCTATACATTTATCAAAAAGCATAGATATACCTCGAGCGGCTGCTAACTTCAGATTTTATGCACATGCTGTAACACAATTTTATAGCGAAAGTCACGAAAGCCAAGGTTTAAACGCTCTTAATTACACCCTTAGAAAACCCATGGGTGTTGTGGGCTGCATTTCGCCATGGAATTTACCGTTATATCTATTAACATGGAAAATCGCACCTGCATTAGCCGCTGGAAATTGCGTGATAGCCAAACCCAGTGAAATTACGCCGATGACAGCATTTTTACTTTGTGAAATCTGTGAAAAAGCAGGTTTGCCCAAAGGGGTTTTAAATTTAGTGCATGGTTTGGGTTCAGAAACAGGTCAAGCCATTGTAGAACACCCTAAAGTAAAAGCTATATCATTTACTGGTGGCACTAAGACAGGTGAGCATATTGCAAGAACAGCAGCTCCTATGTTCAAAAAATTATCACTAGAATTAGGTGGCAAAAACCCAAATATCATTTTTGAAGATTGTGATTATGAAAAAATGATGACTACCACTTTAAAATCTTCATTTGCCAATCAAGGTCAAATCTGTTTATGTGGCTCTCGAATTTATGTGCAAAAAACTTTATATAACAAATTTAAAAATGACTTTGTAAACCGTGTCAGCAAACTAAAAGTTGGGCATCCAATCGATGATAATTTCGATATGGGAGCTATCGTTTCTAAAGCTCATTTAGAAAAAATTGAATCTTATATCAATTTAGCTAAAACAAATCACAACATGAATATTTTGTGTGGTGGAGAAAAACTTATTTTAAAATCATACCCAAATGGATATTACTTAAAACCTTGCATAATTGAAGTCAAAGACAATAAATGCAAACTCAACCAAGAAGAAATTTTCGGTCCAGTGGTCACTTTAATGCCGTTTGAAACCGAAAACGAAGTTCTAAATATGGCCAATGATAGCTTGTATGGTTTATCGTCCACACTTTGGACACAAAACTTAAATCGTTGTATGCGTATGAGCCAAAGGCTTGAAACTGGTATTGTTTGGGTAAACACTTGGCTTAATCGAGATTTAAGAACACCTTTTGGCGGTACTAAACAATCAGGTGTTGGTCGTGAAGGTGGTTTTGAAGTTTTGCGTTTTTTTACTGAACCTAAAAATGTTTGTATCGACTACAATACAGAATTTTAAAATCAGATACTTGCCAATGATATAGTTACAACTTTAACTTTTTTAACATTAGCAATGACATTTTTATATAAGACACTCATCTATTTATATAACATTTTTTTTCTGTTGCCACTAATGCTCTGAAAACCCTTACATTCATTGAATGTGTTAGTAGCTCAAAATAATGTAATTTTCTTAGCCGAACTCTGATTATTTTATAGAAAATTTGTTCTCACCTAAAACTTAAACTTCAATAAAACACTAAGCTTTTAAGCTAATTGATAAAAAAAATTTAAATTTGCAACTTGCTTTTTTTTTAAAAGTTTATTTTAAAACGATATCATGTCAGATGAGTATCTCAACACACACGAAAATTTATTGACCTTAATCGGTTGCACACCATTAGTAAAACTCAACCGTATAACAGAAAATTTAAAAGGTCAATTTTACGTCAAATACGAAGCTAATAATCCAGGCCATTCAGCAAAAGACAGAATAGCTTTACACATCATCAACAAAGCTGAAAAAAACGGCTTATTAAAACCTGGCGATACCATTATAGAAACCACAAGTGGCAATACCGGATTTAGTATAGCTATGGCAGCTACAATAAAAGGCTACAAATGCATCTTAGCCGTCAGCTCAAAATCGTCTCAAGACAAAATTGATTTGCTAAAAACTATGGGAGCAGAAGTGCATGTTTGCCCTTCAGACGTAGCACCAGAAGACCCACGCTCCTACTACGAAGTCGCCAAAAGCCTTCACCAAAAAATCAAACCATCAATTTATATCAATCAGTATTTTAATGAATTGAATATTGAAGCCCATTATCTATCAACTGGACCAGAAATATGGAAACAAACCCAAGGTAAAATCACGCACCTTGTAGCGTGTTGCGGAACTGGCGGAACGATTTCTGGAACTGCCAGATACCTGAAAGAACAAAATCCTAATATTAAAATACTTGGAATTGACGCCTACGGCTCAGTGCTGAAAAAATACCACGAAACTGGCAAATTAGACAAAAACGAAATTTATCCTTACAAAATTGAAGGCTTAGGTAAAAATTTGATTCCAACTGCCACTGATTTTAGTGTTATTGATAAATTTACAAAAGTTACCGATAAAGAAAGTGCCTTAATGGCTAGAAAAATTGCCGTAACCGAAGGCATGTTTATAGGCTACACCAGTGGAGCTGCTATGCAAGGCACTTATCAATTAGATGCCGAAGGAGAATTTGATGAAAACAGCTATGTTGTAGTAATTTTTCCAGACCATGGATCACGATATATGAGCAAAATA
Organism: Psychroflexus sp. MBR-150; assembly: GCF_053628795.1. Classification (NCBI taxonomy): domain Bacteria; kingdom Pseudomonadati; phylum Bacteroidota; class Flavobacteriia; order Flavobacteriales; family Flavobacteriaceae; genus Psychroflexus; species Psychroflexus sp. MBR-150. The sequence continues at coordinate 78,387 of NZ_JBRJHB010000007.1, read as the reverse complement.
TACAGCGATAAATGGATGAAAACTCAAGGATTTTTAGAACCCGAACCAAAAAAAATTAATAAAAAGTTAAATAATTTAACAAAATAAAGAAATAAATGATTAACTTTAGACAGTTAGTTTGAAAACCAAGTGCAAATGAGAGATTTATTTTCAAAAATTTATAGAGATAAAGGACCATTAGGAAAATGGGCTGATCAAGCTGAAGGCTATTTTGTCTTCCCTAAATTAGAAGGTCAAATCAGTAACAGAATGAAATTTCAAGGACGTGAAGTCGTCACTTGGAGTGTTAATGACTATCTCGGCTTAGCCAATCATCCTGAAGTCAGAAAAGCCGATGAAGAAGCTGTCAAAAAATACGGAAGTGCTTATCCAATGGGAGCCAGAATGATGAGTGGTCACACAGAACTTCACGAAAAACTTCAAGACGAATTAGCTAAATTTGTTAAAAAAGAAGCCGCCTATGTTCTCAATTTTGGCTATCAAGGCATTCTTTCCATAATTGATGCCTTAGTCAGCAAAGACGATGTGATTGTTTACGATGTAGATGCCCACGCCTGTATTATCGATGGCGTTCGCTTGCATCTCGGAAAACGCTTTACCTATAAACACAACGATTTAGACAGCATTGAACTCAACTTAGCGAGAGCCGAAAAAATAGCTGAACAGACTGGCGGTGGCGTGCTATTTATATCAGAAGGTGTCTTTGGCATGCGCGGTGAACAAGGCAAACTCAAAGAAATAGTTGAGCTCAAAGACAAATACAAATTCAGATTGCTCGTTGATGATGCCCACGGTTTTGGTACACTTGGCAAAACTGGTGCTGGTGCTGGCGAAGAACAAGGTGTTCAAGATGGCATTGATGTTTACTTTGCAACCTTTGCAAAATCTATGGCAAGCACAGGAGCCTTTGTCGCCGCTGATAAAGAAATTATTGATTACCTAAAATACAATATGCGTTCACAAATGTTCGCTAAATCACTACAAATGTCACTGGTTGAAGGTGCTTTAAAACGCTTAGAAATGCTAAAAAACATGCCCGAACTCAAAGACAAATTGTGGGAAAACGTCAACGCCCTTCAAGGCGGACTCAAAAAACGTGGTTTTGACATCGGAACAACCACCAGTTGCGTAACACCCGTTTACCTTAAAGGAAGCATTCCAGAAGCCATGGCATTAGTCAAAGACTTGAGAGAAAATCATGGTATCTTCTGCTCTATTGTGGTTTATCCCGTTATTCCAAAAGGCTTGATTCTATTAAGAATGATACCTACAGCAACCCATACTATGCAAGACATCGAAGAAACTTTAGAAGCCTTTTCTGCTATTAGAGAAAAACTTGAAAAAGGAGTTTATAAGCGTATTGCTCAAGAAGTGATGAAAAATTAAAACTAAATAAAAGCAAAATTTAAGGGGCTTTTAACGGGCTATCCGCTATATTTTTTTGAGATTTATTAAGCATCCGTAAGTATTTTGGCGGTGCTACTTTAAGGTAGCACCACCAAAACACAACTCCGCTATAATAAATCTCAAAAAAGATGTCGCTCCTATCCCTAAGCCAAAAGCAACGCCAATTCATAAATTGTAACAACATCTATAAACCGATATAATCAAGGTTTACCAATAACCCACTATCACATAAACATCTGTTTTTAAGACTTTTAGCTTTTTTTTTTAATTTTCACAACATGTATTAAAACTTTTGATTTAGCACCAAACCAACAATACCTTAAACAACTATTAGAATTAAAAAAAACAAACATATTTTCTATACTTACCCCAATTAACTTTCAATTTGATATCTTTGCTGATATTTGAATTTTGCAACAATGGAAAACCTGAGTATAAAAGATTTTTACAAAGAGATATTTGGTGAAAACAATTCACAAATTGACACTTTGCTCAAAAATAATAGCAGTAATGAGCTGGGGCATTTTAATGTTTTTGACACAAAAAAGTTTTTTTTCAGCGGAAACAAAAAATCTGAAATGACCTATAACCGAAAATTATACTATAAAATCAGTTTGATTAAAGGTAATAACCTTGTGGAATATGCAGGTAAATCAGTGCGTATTGAAAAGCAAGGAATACTATTTGCAACACCAAAAATACCTTACAAATACATACCACAAAGCAAAGAACAATCGGGTTTCTTTTGTGTTTTTACCAAAGAATTTTTATCCAAATCTAAAACAGGTTTATTAATTGACGAACTGCCAATATATCAACCCAATAGCGATTTTGTATATCAATTGAATGATGAGCAATACAACGAGCTCAAGCTGATATTCAAGAAAATGGACACCGAACTCTCATCTGACTACGCTTTTAAATATGATTTGTTACGCAATTATGTTTTAGAACTCATCCATACAGGACAAAAATTGAAACCCGTTGAAAGATTAACAAGTACCAACAATGCTTCCCAAAGAATCTCATCTTTGTTTATCGAGTTGCTCGAAAGGCAGTTTCCTATTGAAAATGAAAGCCAAGCTATTCAACTAAAAGCCCCTATTGATTATGCAAAAACCTTAGGAATACACATCAACCATTTAAACAAAGTGCTAAAAGAAACAACAGGCAAAAGCACTTCAGAAATTATCAACGGCAGAATAGTTGAAGAAGCTAAAATATTGTTGAAACAAACCCAATGGAGTGTAACAGAAATAGCCTATGCCCTGGGTTTTGAAGAAGTGGCTCATTTTTCTAACTTTTTCAAAAAACATACAAGCCTTCCACCTTTAAAATTCAGAAATTGATTGTTTTTTGCAATTATTAGATTGCTTTTTACAAATGGTTTTGAATTAAAAAATTGATATTTGGTAAACTTAAAAAAACTACATTACTATGAAAAAATCAACAACTTTAGGAAACAGTACACTAAACGTAAACCGCTTAGGACTCGGTTGTATGGGAATGTCTGAGTTTTATGGTTCTTTTGATGAATCAGAATCGATTAAAACGTTGCACAAAGCCATTGATTTGGGCGTCAATTTTTTTGACACCGCCGATATGTATGGTTGGGGAGCCAATGAAAAATTAATCCGAAGAGCATTTGAAGGCAAATGGGATCAATTTGTTCTGGCAACAAAATTTGGTGTAGTGAGAGGTGAAAATGGCGAATGGCTTGGCATCAATGGAAAACCAGATTATGTCAAAAAGGCTTGCGAACGAAGCCTTTCAAATTTGGGTATAGATACCATTGATCTATATTATATGCACCGACAGGCAGAAGATGTGGAAATTGAAGAAACTGTTGGAGCAATGGCCGATTTAGTCAAAGACGGAAAAGTAAAATACATCGGTCTGTCTGAAGTTGATGCTGAAACCATTCGCAGAGCTCATAAAGTGCATCCGATAACCGCTATACAAACAGAATATTCTCTTTGGAGTCGTGAACCTGAGCAAGAAGTTTTTGATGTATGCAAAGAGTTGGGAATTACTTTTGTGGCATACAGTCCTTTGGGTAGAGGTTTTTTAACAGGAGCTTTTAAAAGCAGTGATGATTTTGAGTCAGACGATTTTAGAAGAAATCATCCACGATATACAGACGAAGCTATCAAAGAAAATTACAAATTTGTTGAAGTGATAGACAAGATGGCAAAAGACAAAGGTGCAACCAAAGCACAAATTGCATTGGCTTGGATTTTAGCTCAAAATGATGAAATTACTGCTATTCCTGGTACGAGAAAGATTCACAGATTAGAAGAAAATCTGGGAGCTTATGATGTTGAGCTATCAAAAGCTGATTTGGACTTTATTGAAAAATCTATACCCGAGGAAACCGTAGGTAGTCGGTATTAAAAATCTGGTTTTTATATTCAAAAAAGAGCTACTAAATGGTAGCTCTTTTTTTGTTAATTTTTAAATATAAAGCCTTATTAATAAGCAACTTAACTCTAACTTTTCAAATTAACGTGAGTTCGATTTATTGAAAGCTGTAAATCAGATGATTACATCTTTTTGTAAGCAAATTTTGTCATTTCGACGAAAAATGAGGAGAAATCTCATCCTACTGAGATGTCCCGTCGCTCATGCTATGCTCTGACGACAAGACAAATGATTAAATATCTGTATTTTATATGAATATATTTTATTGGAATTTATATCGAACTCACGTTAAATTAAAATAGACTTATATTTTATTTGTTTTCGTTTATACTCTTGTAATACTCTTCTTTTAAGTCTTCTATTTTGTCTTTCAATTCTTTTTCCAATTTCCTTGGAAGCGTTTTTAACTTTTTTAATTGGAATGACAATACAATGGCATAAATCCCTGTAAAAATGAAAGATAGAGCTGTTATTACCACCAAAGAGATACCTGTAAAAACTGGATTGGCTATGAGTATAAAAGAAAAAACAACTCCTATAATGCTCAAAATAGCAAGATTGCCCCATTTCAACACGCCATAATTTTTAAGTTCAAATGCAAACCCCAATCCTTGAAAAGAACGAAACATCAGGCTAAAGCCCACAAAAAAAGGTAAAGTGGTAGCTGCTACTGAAGGTTTTGAAATGAGCAGAATACCAATAAGTAACGCAAAGATACCACCAGCAAGATACCAACCCCAGCCTTCTAATTCTTTTCTGTTTTGCACAGAAAACCAAATTTCTAAGATACCAGAAAACAAAAACAATAGACTAAAAAGCAAAACCAACGAAAAGTAGGTTGCACCAGGTACTGAAAAAAGATAGCCTCCCAATACGATGAACAAAACACCTATGATTGCTGGTACATACCAGTAATTTATAGTGTTACGGATTGTTTTTAAAAATGAAACCATAGCATTAAATTTTAAATTGTTACTAATTATTATGATTATAAATAAGCAATGCTGTTTTTGAATTTTGTAACAAACGATTGCTGTAATTCAATTTAAACATTCTTTGAAAATACGACAAATTACGATGCATAATGCAGAGAATATCGGTTTTATTATCCTGTATATAGTTTTCTAAGCCTTTCTCAACATCGGTATTAACCACAATATCAACGTTGAGAGTATTGTTCCCAATATCCTCAAGCCACATCTTTTTTTTATGTTCTGAAATCGATGCCTCGCTATCGGTTTCTACTACGTGAACGCAATTTAATCTGAAATTATATTTCTGTGCGTTCTCTAACAACTGTTGAACAATTGAATGTTCATTTGATTTCAGCATAACCGCAATGGTAACAGTATTTATGGCAACAAATTTTGCTTTTTCAGGTATGGCTAATAACGGAATATTAATATGACTGATGAGTTTGGCTGTATTAGAACCAAACAATTTCTTATCAATGGTATTAGCACCTGAAGTTCCCATTACCACTACATTTATTATGTTTTCGTAAATATAATCAGAAACTGTATCAAGTAATACACCTTTCTGAAAATGAAATTCTACAGGAATGTTTAATTTATTATTGTCCTGTGCTATTTTTTCAAGTTTTCTTGCTTCGTTTTTAAATTTTTCCCATTCATCATCTTCTAGTGTTTCGTTATAATCTTGAGCAAACGGATGCACATTTACTAATTCATCTGGGTCTGCAACTTCTATAATCGGTACAATGTGAGCTATGTGTAACTCTGCATTTATTTTTTCAGCAAGCGACAACGCATAGACAAAAGCATTCTCTGCCACTTCAGAAAAATCAGTTAAAAATAATATTTTTTCCATTTCTAATTTTATAAATGATGCTTTTTTTCTAAACTCAAAAATTTTGTAATCCCTAATCCTATCACAAATGTGTCATAGGCATCATGTTTTACTTCATAAGTTGCAGAAAGTCCAAGCTCCCAATCGTGTGGAATTTCCACCATATATTCTGCTCCAACAAGAAACATAGAAAAGTCTTTTTCCTTGCTAAACTCTTTGCCAACTCCTGCCAATAATCCCAAAGAATGTAAGGGTTTATACGTTGCTACTGCGTTTATTGATATCGGATATTCTCTCTCGATAAAATTGTTTTCCTCTTCTCCGTTTTTTTCCTCGATAATAAAACTTTCAAAAATCATATCAGAATGCACACCTAAAGCCAATTTATCAAAAATCCAGTAATTTGCATTGAGTCCAAGAGCAGCAGCCGAAGTGATTTCATTTTCTTCAACATCTTCAACGTTGTGTTTTATAAAAGCATGTCCCATAACAGCCGAAAAGCCTAATTTTCCTTTTAAAGAAGCAGATTCTTCTTTGTTTTCTTGAGCTTTAATTTGATTTAAACTTAGCACAAAAATCAGTAAAAAGCTTAATAAATGTTTGATAGTCAACCTTTTTTTTAAAAACATAGTTCTTGTAATTTTAGTATATATAATTTTAATATTTGTTAAGTAAACCTATAACCTTGCAATTTATTTCTTCTCATTACTTTTCTTAAAAACACTATTCTTCGTTTATTGAATTGTCCAAAATTGTGAGTTAATACAATAATCAAAATAGGAACGATGAGCCAGCATAAATATCCCAACACAGTTTTGAATGAAGCCAGCATAGCATTGATTTGGGTTGTTTGATATATACGCATTCCGTTTTTAAAATATCCTGCGTCAAGGTACATCGAAATATTATTCAAACTTTGCCATTGCCCCTGATAAGTTGCCCAACTAATAATTGCTCCACCAATAGCGGTTGCAAGAAACGTTCTTACCATCAACATAATGCCTATAATGCCAAGAAAATCGTCTCTTTGTAAACCTAATGACGCATAATACCATATACCAATAAAAAGAATTCCCATGCCTAAACCTTTTAAAAATATAGGAAAATAAAGATATTCTATGTTCATTTGTGGTTGAATCATCAGATATAACATCAAAATATGAAGAAAAAACACAACAAAACCCAAAGTAATATAGTATTTAAGATTCCACTTATTTGTAAACCCTAGAAAAGCTAAAATTCCTGCTATAACAATTCCAGGAATCATCCATAGGTTCAGCTTTGCATTGATAAGGTTGTTGTATCCTAAAACTCTAAGTGTATATTGTGTAAAGATGCCTGTACTTGCCAAATAGACTCCCAAAAACAACAGTAAAATCAAGGCATACCATATATTTCTCTTTTGTACAATTAATTGAAATTTTATGATTTTGCGTTTGAGGAATTTTTGTCTGTATATCAATACTATCAACAATAGCATTCCTAACAAAAATGAACCTGTAATGAATGGAGAACTGAACCAGCCTTGTTGACGCATAAAGGTAAGTCCTGCATTAAAGCACATAGCACAAAGAGCAAATAAAACTATAGACAACCAATCGATTTGATACAAGGGTTTTTTAAAACTAAAGCGTTGGTTGTGCTGAAAAATCAACGATAGTGCTGCAACAATCAGCAACAGTATCGCTATAATAAAATAAGGTGCCTGCCAGTTACTGTTAAAGACTTGGTTTGCCAACAGGTAAGAAGAATATTGCCCAGTGCATAATATAATAGGGTAAAATACAGAGTAGAAACGTCCTCTTTCTCCTGTTGGTGATATAATAAACATAACGGGTAATATCATTTCAACAAATGGAAACATTTTAAAAAAGCCAATAAAAAAACTTCCCACAACAACGACCAAAACATTATCGGTTGTTGCTATCAAATAAGAAAGGACAGCAAGAACAACAGTACAAAACACAATTATTTCTTTAGAGCGAAAACGCATTTTTATACGCATAGCAATGGTGCTGGCAACACCCATTCCAATAATGGTCGCATTATATGCCAATGAAATGTATTCTGAATAAGTTGCAAATGCCCCTGAAATATCAGTACTATTGCTTCTGTAAACACCATTCAATGCTATGAGTGGAAACAAAAAAACAATAATCAATAGCAACATCAAAGGCTTAGGAACCCAATTGGCAAACGGACCTCTATTGTACATAACTTTGCTATTTTAAGGTTACTTGTACATTCATACCAGCCCGAAGCAAATCTAAGTCTTCGGGTTTGTTGTTTTCTGTAAATTCTATCCGAACGGGAATGCGCTGCTGTACTTTTACAAAGTTTCCTGTTGAATTGTCAACGGGTATTGCAGCATATCTGGCTCCAGTAGCTCCAGAAATGGCTGTTATTTTTCCTTCAAATTCTTTGCCTCCCAAAGCATCAACAGTAATTTTTGCAATACCTCCGACAGTTACTTCATCCATTTGTTTTTCACGATAGTTGGCTGAAATCCAAATATTTTTAATATCAACAATAGTTGCCACTTGTTGGCTAGCGTTTAATAACTGACCTACATTTACGGTTCTTCTCCCCATAATTCCATCGTGAGGTGCGGTAATTACGGTATAGGAAAGGTTGAGTTTTGCCATTTCAAGTGCGTTTTTGGCACGTTTTATTTCTGCCTCGTTCATTTCTAAACGAGAATGAACTTCCTTAACGGTCAACTCACTTGTGCCTTTTGTGTTTTTGATGGCTTGATATTGAGAAATCGTTGCTTCCAATTGAGCTTTACTGGCTTCATATTGTGTTTTTACCTGGTCGAATTGCTGGCGTGTTACCGCTTCGTCTTCCAACAAATTTTTATAGCGGTTATAATTTTGCTCGGCATTCCACAGTTTTGCCTGTGCTGCTTCAATGTTAGCTTGTGCGGCTTCAAGGTTGGCTTGTGCGGTATTGATATTGTTGGTAACTGTTTTTACAGAATTTAGAGTTACATTTTTAGATGCCAATGCAGCCATATAAGCTGCTTCTGCTTGTCCTAACTGTGTTTTTATCTCCCTGTCGTCCAAAATTATGAGCGTATCTCCTTTTTTCACATGCTGATGTTCTACAAAGCGTATTTCTTTGATATAAGCCGACACTCGGGTATTTATTGGATTGATGTATGATTCTACCTGTGCCGCATTGGTATATTGGTCGTTTCCAATGTTCAAGTAAGCCGTTACAAACCAGTATAACCCGACCAAGACAAATACCAGAATAACCATACTGATAATTCTACCCTTATTTTTTTTCTTTACAGGAGGTTTTCGTTTTGATTTGGTCGTTTTCTTAGAATCTGTTTCTTGAACTTCTTCTTGATTTTTATCTTGATCTTGTGACATGATTTTTATTTTTTTATAAATTAAGCAAATGACATTTTTACAGTTTTCCGCTTTCTTTCATTAACTTGTAATAGGCAAAAATGATACTGATTTGCGAATTGGTGTATTGCAACTCAGCATCTAATTTGGCGTTGCTGGCATCGATTAAATCCAGCAAAATGGCTAATTGGTTGTTGTATTTGCTCTCCATAATCCTGTAATTTTCATTGGCTAAATCTTTGTTTTTCTCAAAGGTTTTGTTTTGGGTTATGGCTTCGTTGTATTTAATGTAAGCTGCATTCACAGCTACTCCAATCATTTGTTCTGCTTCATTGGCTTGTGCTTTGGCACGTTCTGTTTCAAATTTATTCAATTGAAGTTTTTTTGGTGTTTTATAAATTGAAGCGATATTATAGCTCAATGATAAACCTATATTCCACCCGTTTGAATACATATCCAAAGCAGGTGAAACACTGGTAATAGGGCGTTGAAGTGTGTTATTTGCAAAAGCTGCTAAGGTAGGCAGACGTTCTGCTTTGGTTATTTTTTCGGAAACTTTATATAATTCAACTGCCTTTTTAGCCATCAATAAGCTTGGATGAGTCTGAATATTATTTTGATAGGTTTCTAAAAGAGAAATTTCTGGATTTTCATTTATTATAGATTCGTCTGCAACAATTTCTGTTTCTTCTGGTAAACCCAAAGCCACGGTAAGTTGCTTGTTTAAAATCTGAATATTATTTTCTATCACCTGTAAAGACAAATTAAGATTTGAAATTTGCAATTCGCCACGGATCACATCATTTCGGGTTACCATTCCTTGGCTATAAAAATGGTTGATATTCTGTAATCTATCTTCTGCAAGTGCTATGTTTTTACGAAATACACTTGCTTGATTTTGTAACTTATACAAGTCCAAATAGTAACCTAAAACAAGCAACTTGATATTCTGTTCATCGGACTGATAACCCAGTGAAGCTAAATTTTCTTGTAGTGTTTTTGCCTTAATAGCATTGTTTACTGCATTTCCTTTCCAAATTAATTGAGAGGCTTCTACAGAATATACATTTCCAAAATGTGGCATATCTACAGTAGTGGCATTTGAAAAGTTTTTGTCCAAAATAGTGCCATCACCAATATACATAGCACTTGCATTCATATTAAAATCAGGGAGTTTTTGGTTTTTTGTAACTTCTATGTCTTGTTTAGCAATGTTGATGTCTGCTTTAGAAACCGCTAATGATGGGTTATTTTCTGTAACTAAAGAAAAAAGTTCGTCAATGCTTAGTTTTTTCTTTTGTATTGGCTTTTGGGCATAAATAAAAAAACTTGGAAATAGTAGGCATGTTATCCAAAACAGATGCCTTGAAAAATGACACTTCATTATAAACTATGCGTTTTTATGTTGGGGGTGCAAGATTAAGAAGATACGCAGTGCTATAAAAGGTTGAAAAAGGGATAAAAGAGGTTCAAATGGTATCTATAAATATGGTTCCATTTTTTATTCTATAATTCTTAGGACTTAAACCAGTGTGCTTTTTAAAAAATTTTCCAAAGGCATATTGGTCAGAAAAACTTAGCTCAGATGAAATATCAGAAATTGTCTTTTTTGTGCTGAGCAATAATGTTTTTGCCTCATTGGTTAAGGCATTTGCAATAAATTCGGTTGGAGGTCTGTGCGTGATTTCTTTCACACAAATAGAAAGATATTTTATGGATATATGTAGCTTTTCGGCATAAAAACCAAGTCTTTTTTTAGTTTTAAAATGGATTGAAACCAATTCTATAAATCGCAGTACTATTTCTTCTTTTCGTGTATTAATTTTGGTTTCAGATTGAAGTTTTTCAACCAGAGAATCCATCAAAATATGAATAATGGCTGTAAATAATGCAATTATAATTTGTTCTTGAGAAGAAAATTTAATGTCATGATTGGTGTAATAATTTAATAACTTTACCAAACCCACGGTTTGATGAAAAACAGTGTTTTCCAGTTTAAAGATGTTTTGATTTTTCTCGGCATTAATGATTTGATAAACATCGTATCTACTGAAATTAAATTGAACCTTTTCTCTTGTAACTTCTCTGTTATGTATTAAAACATACATCTCCAATGTTTTGGTAAAACGGACGAGCTTATATATATTTTTTTTAGAAATGAGTATAATATGTTCGTCATCAAAAGATACAGGTTTTCCGTTTATTTCCATTTCAATAGTTCCTTCTACTAAAAAAATAACACTATTACCTGACGGACGCAAAAGATAGCCTTCTTTAGCATTTTTTAAGAAGTCTTTTTCGGTAAGTATTTTTATAAAAGACATTTACAAGGTATTATAGCGGTTGCAAAGGTATTGATTTTTTAAAAGTGAAATAGGTAAATTGAGTGCTGACCGCCCAACTTTTATTACTATACTGAAATACCTATAATTAGTCCAGTCATCATCATTAAAAGTCAATTCAAAATCATCCCTTCTGTACTGTTGTTTCCAAAAATCCCTCATAGACTCGTAGAAACTTTAGTCTCTCGACTAACATAAAATAAGTAAATTTAGGATTGAAAATTGAAATTTTGAATAAAATATAAACAACTGATTTACAGTAAAATAATTTCACATTAGTCAGAATAAGAATTGAATGTAAGTTTGGGGCAATAAACTGCTTTTTGAGATTTAAAGTTTAGATACCGTTATAAATTTTGTTTTTTTGCTGTTTAATTATTAATACTAACTACTTCATATTTTACATCATTCTCTATAGTTACCATTTTATATAGTACCTTTTCATACTCATAGTAAACCTTGCCGTCTATGGTTTTTACAATAGCACCCTCTGGCAAAGAAGGAACTATAGCTCCTACAGGAGGTTGTACTGGTGTGTATTCGTCCTTTACCTCGGTTTTTACATAATACACGCCATCACAATAGTAATATGGAACTCCACCATAATAAACTGTTATCCAACTTGCTGGTATTGTTCGTACAACAATGGGCGTGCCCACCACTACTCTATTATATACGTATGGTGCACGGACCGCTCTTACAGGGGCAACTGCTCAAATACTGGAACTTTTCAACTTTTTAAAGGAATCCGACTTTAAACAGGACTATAAAAAATCCTATTTAGTCCATTATCAAGCAAAACTTATTCCATTAAACATCAACAAAATAAATTGGTTTTATACTGAACTGGAACTCGTGTATGCATATATTGAAGAAGGATCAAGGTTTATTGTTGATTCTACTTTGGAAAAAATCAGCTCAGAGATTGATCCCGATCAATTCTTTAGAGCTAACAGGCAATTTATAGTTCAAAGAAAAGCCATAAAAGATATTGATTTCTATTTCAATGGCAGACTGGTTTTAAATGTGCTGCCAAAACCACACAATAAGATAATTATAAGCAAAGCCAAAGCCTCTGAATTTAAAAAATGGTTAGATCAATAACCGATTAATTCTTTCCTCCTAATACTGTTTTTTAATACCGTAATCATTCGCTCCTTTTGGTTTTCGGTAAAAATATTCATACAATTGTCGTAAGAATAATCCATATAGTTTTGGGGCATTTCAGGCTCATCACATGAAATTTTTATGCTTGCACAATCATAATTTGGTGCTGAGGCATTGGGCGTGTCCAGACAATAATCATCAATACTGCAATCGCCATCACCCCAAATATGTCTTAACCCTAACCAATGACCGACTTCATGGGTAGCAGTCCTGCCCAAATCATAAGGTGCTACTAACTCCGGAAAATCGCCTTTTTCACTACTTCCAAAATACTTATAGCCAATAACAACCCCATCGGTTTCAGCACTTCCACCATCGGCGTTAAGACCTGGCAATCCAGATTCGCTTGGAAATTGAGCATAACCCAATAGGTCACGACTAACAAAACCACCAAAGTTTATGGTCCATATATTAAAATATTGACTAGGATCCCAGTAATAAGTAGGTTTTAAACTGGTTTCAATAGGATTTCTAAAAACTCCTTTAGGCCATTCGCTCCGTCCTCCGTTTATACGATCTATTCCAGGTTCGGTAAGCAGGTTTCCATCAGGGTCTTTATCAGCTAAAACAAATTCTATGGTTGTGTCTGCTCCAACAGGATTGTCATTATACCCGTTGGTTCCAACCATTTTTCTAAAATCTTCATTTAATACTTCAATTTGTGATTTTACTTGTTCATAACTTATGTTTGCTCCTTGCCCAATGGGCTCTCCGTAATGTACTACATGTACTACAACAGGTATTCTGTAAATAAACACCTCATTTTCATCAACAATTTCATCTAGATTGTTATCTGTTGAGCAAGATGTAATCCATGCCATGATGAAGAAGACCAATACTATTTTTATGGTTTTCATATCAACTGATTAAATTAATTTAAAAATAGTTGTTCATCATCTCTTTTATGAAAATTTAAATCTTAAACATCCATATTTTGATATGGAACAACCAAATTGAGGTCTAAAATTTCAGAATAAAACAGTATCCAAAAATTACATAAGTCACTTTCCTTTAATTTATTTCTAACAACAAATCATGGAATCAATATAAGTAAAATAAGCAGTAAATTATTCTCTATTAATTTTTATGGTTTAACAGGTTATAAAAAAATTCAATTATAAAAGATAACGATTCATCCTTGAATTTGTCAGTTTCAATAACTTTTAAAACTTTAGTAAGCATATCCTAAATAATTTAGCTGAAAATCAAAAAAATAAAATTATGAAAACAATTAATTTAAAAACACTCAAAAACCAACACAAATCAATACTAACTGGATTATGTGTTGCAACACTCTTATTTACATCATGTAATAATAATGATGATAACTTATCCGAATCCAGCATTTCAGAGGAAGAAGCCTCGGAAGCAATTATCATGGCTGTTTCGCCAGAAACTGGAGGTTTAATTGAAATGACTACTGAAACCATAACTATTGTGGAAGGAAGTTCTAGTGATTATAGTAAAACATCCTTAAGTAATAGTGATTTTGATTATGTATGTGGGGAAACTTATGGTACATCATTTGCAAGAAGTCATGATAGCGGAAACTATAGCTATAATATTAATTACGTATGGAGTTGGACTGTATATTGTACAGATGATAATAGTCCAACAAACTTTAGCTTTGATTTAAATGCTTCCAGTTCTTATGACTCTCCAAAAATGTCATCTGATGATACAACTAATGGAACTCTGGTAGTATCAGGATTAGACGATTTAGAAACAGAATACCTTGTAAATCAAACTTATTCCAGATCTGGAACTCAAATATCCTCTGTTAGAAATCAAAATACCTTTACAAGTTCTTTAAACTTTAATACAACCAATTTAAAAGTATTAAAGGCAAATCATAATATTACTTCTGGCAGTATTTCAGTGGCTTTCAATGGACAAGTATCAAATGGTAACGTTTATGATTACTCAGGAACAATAGTTTTTAATGGAAACCAAACAGCAACCCTAACTATGGGTAGTGGAAATACCTATAATTTTGCTTGGTAAAAAAGAAGAAGATCGATAAATAGCAACTTCTTTCCTTCCCTTTTGAGTAGTAGTTAGGGGTTCATTAAAGAAATGAGCCCCTTCTTTTCTTTCATTAAAAAAGTAACAATTCATTCTAATTGAAAATTAATCTGAGAATAAATAATAAATAAGACTTCAATATTTAATCATTCTGAATTTATAGATTAATAAAATTTAGCATCTATGAAGTTTTGCAACGAACTCAAGTTTGTTTAATTCTTTGCATTAAAAATTTCAGCTATCATACATCTTGCACTTCCACCACCTAAGGTTTCTATGGTGTTTAATGGACTGTGCAAAATTTTTAGATATTGTTCTATGGTTTGAACTTGGGTTGCTTGTAAACTTTTATAGGCTTGTGTGCTCATGACTAAAAATTTATCGCCATTTCTGTTTTGCACTTCAAGCATATTGCCAGCATAAGCTTCGAGTTGTTGTTCAGAGATTTCAACGATGGTTTTGTTGTCTTCTTTTAAACTTTTGCTCAGCAATTTTTTATCAGCTTTGTCGTCAACACTGTCAAAACAAACTATAGCAATATCAGTGCCAACGCACATCATTACATTGGTGTGGTAAATGGGTAATCGCTTGCTACCAACAGTTTGGTAGGCTTTAAAAGGTATTGGTAAAAATTCAAAATCTTCGCAAAACTCAATTAGCAATTCTTCATTAGCTCTTGGAGAAAGTGCACAATAAGCTTTTCTGTTGACTCGATCTAAAATTAAACTCCCAGTGCCTTCTAAAAAAATATTTTCGTCTTCAGCAGAAGTATAATCATAAACTTGATGAAACTGAAAGCCTTTTTGTTCTAAATCTTCTAAAATATCTTGACGTCTTTCTCGACGGCGATTTTCAGCAAACATTGGGTATAAAGCAATATTACCATTCTCGTGAAATGAAATCCAATTGTTTGGAAAAATAGAATCTGGTGTTTTTAAATCAGCAATGTCATCATAAACAAAAACGTCAATACCAGAGGCTTTTAAAATATCAACAAAATCATCAAATTCTTTTTGCACTTTAGCATTAATGGCCTCAGCATTTAAGTTTAATGTTTTTTGAAAATAATTGTTGACTGCAGTTTCTTTATTCATTTCAAAAGCTACGGGTCTTATCATCAAAATTTTGTCTGTAGATTGTTTCATTTGTGTCTAATTTCAGTCTCGTTGCAAAGGTAATGTAGAACAACGCAACAATCCTTCTTGCTTGGCAATTTCTCTGTAATGCACTTCTTCTACTGTGATGTTTTTATGTCTCATCCATTGATTTAATCGTGTAAAAGACCTATCTGAAATCACTATATCTTTATCAATTGAAAAGATATTAGAATTCATATCATACATTTCTTCAGCAGTGATTTCAAAAATATTGTCTTTTCCAAAAAAATCTACCAACCATTGGTATTCGGTTTCTTCAAGAAATCCATTTTTATGCAGTATAGCATATTTTTCGCCTATGGGTTGAAAGCAGCAATCTAAGTGTAAGGCATTATTATAGGCATCGGTATTGCTTTTTCTAAGGTTAAATGATTTTACTTTTTTGTGAGGAAATATTTTTTGTATAGCTTCAACCGCTTGTGGATTCGTCCTAGCAGTGATATAATTAGGATAATCTGAACCGCGATAAGTGCCTATAAAAATATACTCGTGATGTGGCATCACATCACCACCTTCAATATGGGCTTCATCAGGAAGTTTGATGATTTGTTGTTGTGGAATTTGGTCTAATATATATTGAATTGCTTCAATTTCTTTTTCACGATCTGGTAAAATATTAGATTTTATAAATTTATCTTCAATCACAAATGCAATGTCTCTTGAAAAAATTTGATTGCAATCTTTCAATAATTCTGGACGATATACCTTGACATCATATTTTTTGAATACTTCTAAAACTTCATCCATTTCTTTTATCATATCTTTTTCTTTAGGATATGTTCCTTTTTTGATATGTTCAATAGATTTAGGATCGTATGCTTCTTCTAATTTTGGAACTGATCCATTGCTATCTGCTCTACCGAGAATCACTTGTCTTAATCTTGATGTTTCGTCTTGTATATTTAATTTCATAGTAATGCTAAAAAACACAAATCTATTAATAATTAATGAATGTATTGCAGTAGCACAATTTCTTTCCCAAACCTTAAAGACTTTTATAAATTTTAAAAGTAAATCTCTTGTAAAACCTTTAATTATTTGTAAATTTAATCTTAAATACTCACGATGTCTTTAGCACAATATAATTACATTTGAAAAAAAAACAAATTGGATAATATCGATAAAGAAAAGGTTATTTCAAATATGGCAACTTTGCTTCAAGAGGTGCCATCTTCAATGGAAATCATAAAAAATGACAAGCATAAAGTTAAGCGATTCAGATATTTAGCTAAACATATGATTGATAAAGCTATTGAACGTGATGCTTTAATTGTTTCTGAAGACTATAATGGCATAGCTATAATGTTTGAAGAAGATGGTAATCAAAAAGGCAACTTTTGGGGAGAATTGATTACAGATTTAAAACTTGCCTTAAATGTAACTGGTATAAAAAAAGGATTAAAAGCTCTAAAAACTCAAAGTTATGTAAAAAAACAAAGACCAAAAGACCAAAAACATTTGTATTGTTGGTTTTGGGGCATTATGCCAGAAGCAAGAGACGTTGACAATACAAGGACAGCTTACCAAATGAAAAATCAATTTTTGGAAATTTCAAGACAAAAAGGTTTGCCTATTTACGCTGAAACGCGAATTAAAAAAGTATATATAGCCTATCGAAGATACAAATTTAATTGCTTTCACCAATGGCAACATCCAAGTGGTGATACAATGTATTTTATGAAATATGAGCCTTCTGAATCATGATGGCAGAATCCATCAAAATCTAAGGAAGACATTTAATGGCTATTCTTCTTTAGAATTACTAAAAAGGTTGCGGTGGGCATAGTAGTGCTATTGACAGTGCATGTATCAAGCCTAATAATCCTACTGATAAAGATACATTGATCAATTGGTTATGTGCCGTAGTCACATTTCTTTGTGAACTAGATGGAGTTGAAAACACCATAGATTATTCCAAGTTATTTAAACTGAAAGACAATAAGCCACAATGCGAAAATTGAATGGGATTATTGCATAGAAAACCCAACATGGTATGTTGGGCTTTAACAACAAAACAATCCAATCAATAAATAAGACGACTTAATCTTTAATTATTTTTTTAACAATATTGCCTTTATTGGTCTTCAATTTCACGTAATAAATACCAGATGAAAGTGCACTAATATTTAAACCATTAGCCACCGTTTGACCCATGGCATTTGATATAATAGAAAGTTCTGCCATTTTCTCTTTGATTGGTTGAGTAAATTTAGCCAATTCTCTTATGGCATCAGGCTCGCTTAAGTGGTTGTATTTCGCCATAAGCGGCGCATTAAAGAACTCTGGAAATAGCGCAAAGTCTGATCTGTAGCCAGAAAGTGATTGAACAAAGTATTCGACTTGGTGTAGCAAATCTTCTAAATTAGCGTAAGAACGCATTTGCCATTGCACCAAACCTAAACGAACTTCGGTTTTGTTGGTATAAGGTTTTACAGAATCTTTGGTGAAATATATATTATCCCATTGCATCCAAACGGCATATTCTTTTGAATCGGTATCGCCTTCAAGGTAATTAGACAAAATCCGAACGGGTCTAAAATCATTTGATAATTGAAAGTTTAATACCGGGTCTTCAATTTCCTTAAAACGCACTTTTTCAATATATTGTCTTGGTGTTAAGGAACTTGAGAATTTATGATAGTTAGGAATTCTACCGCCAAATACTATACCTTTAAGGTTGAGTTTTTCACATAATTCTTTGCGGTAATCATATAATCTTCGGCCTAATTTTAATCCTCTATATTTTTTTTTAATAATAATATCTATGCCATAAAGCATGTCGCCATCGCTATTATGGTATTTAAATTTGGCGTCTCCTGCAATATCATCATAAGTATGCTTGTTATCAATTTTTGAAGACTCAACAATTAGTGAAAAAGCACAGCCAGCAATTTCACCGTTTACAAAAAGTACGATTTGTCCATCTGGAAATTTTGAAATGAGTTGTTTTAACTCACTTTTTTTCCAATAGACATCAGGAGCATCGCCGTATATTTCAATAAAAACTTCTTTTAGTTCTTCAAAATTAGTTAATGTAAGATATTTTAATTCTACTTGTTCAATTTTGTTATCCATAAATTTCTAATCAATTTTAGTCAAACGAATTTAAACTTTCTTAATAACTTAAACTACGATTTAACAAGCCACTATGATTTTCGAATTTAGTATTTATTTCTACGCTATTAAACCAGTAATAATGATTACTCTAAATCATAAGCTAAAATGTCTCCATGAGCGTAGTCAAATGTTCGCTTCTTCACTTCGTCTGCGCTCAGTGTGACATAAATTCTCATTACTGGTTTAAAAACGTTTATTCGTATTGATAATGTTAATAATCAAAATTATTTTCATTTATGAATATTTATATTCCTTTTAACATTTTATAATAGTAATACTTTTATATTAGCGATTTTTATTTTGTATAATGGAAAGTCTACTATCATCTTTAAAATTAAATATTAGCTCATGCTTATATTTAAAAGACCCAGAAAGCTCAGAATTGGGTCAAAAAATATTAACTCAAAGTATTGAGATGATACACCAATTGGGTATTGAAAATTTTAATTTTAAAAAATTGGGCAACCAAATAGATTCTAATGAAAGTTCTATTTATAGATATTTTGAAAATAAATACAAATTACTCCAATATCTATCAGCAATGTATTGGAGTATTATTGAATACAGGTTAGTCATAGAAACCAACGCTATTGAAGATGCATCAAAAAAACTCCAAATGGCAATCAAAATTTTAACTTTAAAGCCAAAAAGAATTAATTCTTATGCAGATTACGATCAATTAAAATTGAGGGATATAATAATTGAAGAATTTACAAAATCTTATCATCACAAAAATATTGATAACGAAGAAGAGAATTTCAAAATCTATAAGCGTTTAATCTTGAGAATCGTTGAAATGATAAATAAAGTTGACCCAAATTACAACTTTCCAAAGGCTTTAGCTTGTAATATTGTAGAAGGTGCACTACAGCAATATTATACACAAAGGCATTTTAGCTCATTAAACGATCATAAAACAGAGAGTCAGGTTTACGATTTTTTTCAAGCTATGGTTGTTAAAACTTTAAATCAATAGGTATGATTAAGATGACACCTTGGACACGCTTATTAAATTTACTAAAACTTGAACGAAAAGACATCTTCAAGATTTTACTCTATGCCGTTTTTGCTGGATTAGTAGGCCTGTCTCTTCCTCTTGGGGTTCAAGCTACGATCAACTTGGTTGTTGGTGGGCAATTCAATGCGTCGATTATTATTTTAATTAGCTTAGTGCTTTTAGGAGTTATTTTTCAAGGAGTTCTAAGATATATGCAGTTAAGAGCAGCAGAAGATTTGCAACAACGCATATACACCAGGTCTTCATTTGAGTTTATTTATAGGTTCCCTCGTATTCAATCTCAGGCTCTAGAGGGTTATTACCCACCTGAATTAGCCAATAGGTTTTTTGACACTATGGTCATTCAAAAAGGCTTACCTAAAGCTATAATAGACTTTTCAGCATCTTTATTACAGATTATTTTTGGGCTTATTTTGTTATCCTTTTATCATCCATTTTTTATTCTTTTTGGCTTTTTCTTAGTCATTTTACTCTATGTAGTTTTCAAATATAGTGTACCCTTAGGTGTTGAAACCAGTCTTAAAGAATCTAAAAATAAATACAGAAATGTGCATTGGATTGAAGAAATAGCCAGAAGTTACGAAAGCTTTAAGGTCTCTGATAGTTTTTCGTTGTCTTCTAAAAAAAATGACCAATTGGCATCAGATTATCTAAAAGCAAGAGAAGATCATTTTGCCATCTTGAAATTGCAGTTTTTTAAAATGATAGGCTTTAAAACTATTGTTACAGCTGGCTTATTGTTCATTGGTGGATTATTAGTCATCAATCAACAAATGAATATTGGCCAATTTGTAGCTGCTGAAATTGTGATTTTATTAATGATAAATTCTGTTGAAAAACTCATTTTAGGGCTTGAAAATGTTTATGATGTCTTGACCTCCATTGAAAAAATTGGCGAAATTACAGATATGCCTCTTGAAAAAAATGTTGATAATGAACCTATTGATAAATCTGAAGATTTTAAAGTAGAGCTCGTTAATCTTAATTTAGAATATTTAAAATCAAACAGAAAAGTATTAACGGATATCAATTTAAACATTCAACCCAAAAAGCATATTCTTATCACTGGAGAAAGTGGCTCTGGTAAAACTACGTTGCTAAAAGTTATTGCTGGACTTGTACCTCAAAGTAATGGGCAATTATTCGTCAATGATATTAATATTAAAAACATCAACAATGACCATTACCGATCTTTTATAGGACACGTTTTTCCAAATAATCTTCCGTTTGATGGCAGTATTATAGAAAACATAACATTTAACAACCCTAAAATTAACGACAATAAAGTAAGAGAGGTTTGTCAAGTTTTAGGCTTAGACAGTTTCATTAAATCTCAACCTAAAGGCCTACAAAGTAATATATCAACTGATGGAAAGCAATTGTCTTACACTATGAGTAAAAAAATAGTTTTGGCAAGAGCCTTAGTATCAGAGCCAAAGTTGCTTATCCTAAAAGACCCATTAGACGAATTTGATGTTAAAGAAATTAAACATATTGTAGATTATTTATTTGACCCTAAACAACCGTGGACCATATTGGTTGCAAGTAGAAATCCAATTTGGAAAGAGTATTGTGAAAATATTATTTATTTAGAAAACGGTAAAATAAAATAGAAGATGCTCAACATATCAAAATATAAGCTCAATAAAGAAGAAGAACTTAGCCAGTTTGAGTCAATGAAATTTGTCAATTTTAAAAACAGGTACATTACCTTTAATAAAATTATGACAGCATTGGGCATAGTGTTTCTCGTTTTTATGTTTTTACCCTGGACACAAAACGTCAGAGGCTCAGGTTACGTCACTACACTTAATCCAAGTCAAAGACCACAGGCTATACAATCTGCCATACCAGGTCGAATTGAAAAATGGTACGTAGGTGAAGGCGACGAAGTTAAAAAGGGCGATACTATAGTTTTTATATCAGAAATAAAAAGTGAATATTTTGACCCAAAACTTTTAGACAGAACTCAAGCCCAAATAACGTCAAAGAGTTTTTCCCAAAGTTCATATACTAAAAAAGCGGAGCAACTTAGCAGGCAAATTGTTGCTTTGCGGCAAGAGCGTGAATTAAAACTTGAAGAAACAAGAAATAAGCTAATACAAGCTAAACTCCAAGTAAAAAGTGATAGTATAGATTTAGAAGCTGCCAAAACTCAAATCAGTATTGCTCAACGTCAATTTGAACGAATAGAGCAGTTAGAAACAGAAGGTTTAAAATCTCGAACAGATTTAGAAAACAAAAAATTAAAACTCCAAGAAAGTGAAGCTAAGTTGGTGTCTCAACAAAACAAGCTTTTATCGAGTCGAAATAAAGTATTAAATGCTCAAATTGAAATATCAACGATAAGGACGAGTTATGATAACAAAATTTCTAAAGCTGAAAGTGATAGACTTTCTGCGTTATCTGCTCAATACGATACCGAGGCACAAGTCAGCAAATTAGAAAATGAACTTTCTAATTATTCAATGCGATCGGATTTAAAATATATAAAAGCTCCGCAAGATGGCTTTATCAATAGGGCTATACAAAAAGGTATTGGAGAAACTTTTAAAGAAGGCGCAGAAATTGTCAGTATTATGCCAACTGAAGTAGAGTTAGCCGTCGAAACTTATGTAAGACCAATAGATTTACCACTTATGCATCCTGGTGAAGAAGTCAGAATAATTTTTGACGGATGGCCAGCTATATTTTTCTCAGGATGGCCAAATCTGTCCTACGGAACTTATGGCGGAAAAATAGTTGCCGTAGAAAGAAGTATTGACCCTTCTAAAGGTAAATATAGAGTTTTAATAAAACCCAACGAAAATGAAACTGGTTGGCCAGATGTGATCAGAGCCGGTTCAGGGGCAAAGACTTTAGCATTATTAAAAGATGTTCCAATTTGGTACGAAATATGGAGACAAATTAATGGTTTCCCTCCTGATTATTATTTGCCAACAGACAATAACACGAATACCAACAAAAACCAAAACACCAAAAAGTAATGCGAATCATATTGCTTTGTATATTACTGACTGTAAGCACTTACGGACAAACCCAAAGCGACTTAGGCATTCTTGGTCTTGAGGAATACTTAGGCTGGGTAAAACAATATCATCCTGTAGCTAAACAAGCTGAGTTAAGAATTACTGAAGCCCAAGCTGAACTTTTAAAAGCCAGAGGTGCTTTTGATCCAAAGATTGAAATTGATTGGAACAATAAAGATTTTGATGAGAAAGAATACTACAATATCCTGAACTCGAGTTTTAAAATACCAACCTGGTACGGCATTGAGTTAAAGGCAGGTTTTGAAAGAAATTCAGGTGTTTTTCTAAATCCAGAAAACAATGTTCCCGAGAACGGTTTATATAAAGCAGGTATATCAGTCCCCATAGGTCAGGGTCTATTTATTAATAAAAGAATGGCTGGCTTAAAACAAGCTAAAATACTTCAAAATCTCAACGAAGCCGAAAGGCAAATGGAAGTCAACAATGTTTTATACGAAGCCAGCTTAGCTTATTTTGATTGGTATGTAGCAAACAAAGAAGTTGAACTTTTTGAAAACACACTTGAGCAAGCCCAAATTAGGTTTAACGGTATAAAACAGAGTGCCATTTCTGGAGATTTACCAGCAATAGATACTTTAGAAGCTGGAATAATTCGTAAAAACAGAGCTTTAAGTTTAGAAAAAGCCAAGCTCAAACTCATTGAAAAACGATTAGAACTTTCCAATTTTTTATGGATAGACAACAACGTGCCTGTTGAGCTCAGTTCTGATATTTCACCTCAGGACCTCAACACGGTTAATGTCGATGATATATTGCAAACCAATCTTATGGTTTTAGATAGCTATGATATTAATTCGCATCCCAAACTTAGAGCATTAAACTACAAGTTGGACCAGCTCAATATAGAACGCCGACTGAAGGCCGAAATGCTGAAACCTCAACTTGATTTAGAATACAATTTTATTAATGAGAACATCAGCAATATTGACAATTACAATATTGGCGAATATACTTTTGGAGTCTATTTTAAACTGCCTATATTTTTAAGGAAAGAAAGGGGAGATTTAAACCTCGCAAAAGCTAAAATTCAACAAACAGAATTTGAGATAGAATTGGTAAACACCCAGCTTACAAATAAAATTAGTCAGATAGAAAATCAAATTTTATCTTATCAAAGACAAGCTTTGGCAAGTCAAGATATTGCCAATGACAATCAAGCTTTACTTGAAGGTGAAGAGCGTAAATTTAGCTTTGGTGAAAGTTCTGTATTTTTGCTCAACCAAAGAGAAGTCAAATATATAGAAGCTCAGCTTAAATATATTGAGGCCTTAAATAAATTACTAAATTCAAGAGCCAAACTTTTTAATGTTTTAGCTATTGAACTATAAACCTTTTACATCAGATACATCTTCATATTTTCTCCACGAAGTCGGTCTTTCAAAATCCTGTCCTGAAATTAAAACTTTAGCATTTGGGTACTTTGATTTTACAGTACTCCAAGTCGTATCTTCCCATTTGGTCTCATCATAGATATGTAGTTTTGCTCCTTTCATTTTTCCAGATACGGCTTTACCAATTAAAGGCCACCATAGGCTTTCAGTTTCTCTGTCCCAAAAAACAAAGCCATCTAGACCATCCCAAACTTCTGGGTCGTAGTAAGTATATCCACTTAGGGCAAAAGTAAATACTTTATCGCCATAAGTTCGTGTGTAAATTGCGCCGAGATCAGCCAGAATACAATAAGCTGCCATAATGGGTTTACCATTCAGTTCATCGTTTACAATTTCGTGACGTGTTAAATCTTTTATGCTGTAAGCTTTGACATCGTTTCCTGATTTGGCTACTAAAAAACGATCATCGTCATCCCACTGCTTATCTGCTTTTTGAATACTTGTAAATTCAGGTTCTAATAAAGCAGGAAAAGCTTCACGACCTAATCCGTAATGGAACTGGTCTTCTTCTAGTGATAGATTAGAAACATCAAAATGCTGATAGTCTTTTTTTCCACCATAAAGCATGCGTTTACCATCTTCGTTAAAAAACTTACCTAATTCAACTGAAACAGGTCGTTGTCGGTTTTGTGCGTTTAATAATGTACCAAATAGGATTATTAAAATAAAACTAGTAACTTTTATATTTAAAAATTTTATCTATAGTCGAAAATATTGAATTTAAATTACTTTATCGTTAATAATTCTGAAATTTAAGCGATTATAATTACTTTTGAAAAAAAATAAGTTGGACAATCTCGATAAAGAAAAGGTGATTTCAAATGTGGCGGCTTTACTTCAAGAAGTGCCGTCTTCTATGGAAATCATAAAAGATGATAAGCATAAAGAAAAACGGTTTAGATACTTAGCTAAACATATGGTTGACAAAGCCATTGAACGTGATGCTCTGATTGTGAGTGAAGACTATAATGGAATAGCCATATTGTTTGAAGAAGACCCCAACCGTAAAGTGAGTTTTTGGAAAGAATTGATGACAGATATAAAATTGGCTTTAAAAGTAACAGGAATTAAAAAAGGCTTGAAAGCTCTAAAAATTCAGGGTTATGTCAAAAAACAAAGGCCTAAGGACAAAAATCATTTATATTGTTGGTTTTGGGGTATTATGCCAGAAGCCAGAGATGTTGACAAAACAAAGACTGCCTATAATATGAAAAATCAGTTTATGGAGCTTTCAAAACAAAAGAAACTACCTATTTACGCTGAAACACGAATTAAAAGAGTTTATATAGCTTATAGACGCTATAAGTTTGACTGTTTTTACAAATGGCAACACCCGAGTGGTGATACCATGTATTTTATGAAATGTGAGCCGCCTGAGTCATAGTTTTTGACTAAATAGTTCAACATCTTTTGCGGTAATTTTATCGCCACCTAAAATGATTAGGCGTTCTACAACATTTCTCAGTTCTCTTATGTTTCCAGTCCACTGATATTGTTTTAAAATTTCTAATGCTTCTTCATCAATATCTTTTGGAGTAACGCCTTGTTCTTTTGCAATTGTTTTTAAAAAATGATTGACCAACAAAGGGATATCTTCTGGGCGTTCATCTAAAGAAGGAACATGTATCATAATTACCGCCAATCTATGATACAAATCTTCTCTAAATTTTTTGTTTTCAATTTCTTGCTTCAAATCTTTATTGGTTGCAGCAATAACGCGTACATCAACTTTTATGTCCTTATCACTCCCAACACGTTGAATTTTATTTTCTTGAAGTGCTCTTAAAACTTTAGCCTGAGCAGACAAGCTCATATCGCCTACTTCGTCTAAAAAAAGTGTTCCTCCGTTGGCTACTTCAAATTTACCTGCACGGCTTTTGTTTGCTGAAGTAAATGCACCTTTGACATGACCAAACAGTTCACTTTCAATCAATTCTGAAGGTATAGCTGCACAATTTACTTCTACCATTGGTGATTTTGAGCGTTCACTTTTTTGGTGTATCCAATGGGCTACTAATTCTTTGCCTGTGCCATTATCACCAGTGATCAAAACTCTTGCATCAGTTGGTGCAATTTTGTCAATCATAGACTTTATATGGTTCATGGCTTCTGACTGACCTATCATTTCATACTTTTTACTGACTTTCTTTTTAAGTGTTTTATTTTCGACAGCCAATTTATTGTGGTCTAAGGCAATTTTTACGGTTTGCAAAAGTCGGTTTAAATCTGGTGGTTTAGAGATATAATCAAAAGCTCCTTTTCGCATGGTTTCAACCGCGGTTTCTAAATCGCCGTGACCCGAAATCATCACAATAGGCAGTTCAGGTTTTTCGGCTTTAGTTTTTTCTAAAACTTCAATACCATCCATTTTAGGCATCTTGATATCACATAACACCAAATCAAAATCATTATTTTTTATGAGTTCTATCGCTTCAACCCCATTAGAAGCGACTTCAATTTGGTAGTTTGAATCGTTTTCTTTAAGTATTTTAACTAGCACACGTCTAATGGCTTCTTCGTCTTCTACAATAAGTAATTTTGACATTTAATTCATTTTTATTTTAAGTCCAAATCTAAAGTAAGTACTATTTTTATCATTAATTGTATAGATGTCATTTGCATCGTTGTCTCTTAGTCTAATATCATTCAAAATGGTATAACCTACAAAACTGTAAAAACTAAAGTATTTCATAAATTTAAATTCATAACCTAAGCCAGAAAGCACAACTAACATCGAAAGTTCTGAGGCTTGCTCTGTAACATTATTTTGTGTAATTGCAATATCTTTTTGAACGTTAGCGTAAAATCCATCTAAGGTAGCAAAAGCTTGAACAATATGTTTAGGCGAAAATAAATATTTTATATTGGTTCTTGGAATACCTAAAGTATAATTAACTTTTGGACTAACTTCTTTGAAATAATTAACAAAAGGCAAAGGAAAAGGTCTGCCAGCATTGGTATTGAAAGTCAAACCAAAAATCAATCTTGATTTCTTTTGATTTTCGGTTTTAGGTTGAGATTTTAAAACATAAACGGAACCATTAAAAATGATATCATCTGACATCAAACTATTTTGAAAGTTTGATGTTGCAACCACTCCTGCTTCTGCCGCATATCGCCAATTTTCTTTAAAATTTCTGAGGTATGCCAAACTTGCTTTATAGTATTGAAAGCGGTCAAGTTTTTTTCTATCAAAAGGTGCAATATCATTAAATTGAAATTCGACATTTTGATATTCAAATCTAGGAATTAGAATGTCTTTATTTCTAAGTTTAATAGGAAAATTAAAAAACGTTTTGAAGCGTCTAAAAGAATTATCAGAATCTTCTTGTGGAAACCAAGTGTATTCAACTCTTGCAATATCTGGAGACTGAGCGAATATGGGAGGTATAAAAAACAGTAAACCAATCAGGCTTAGGTAATGTTTCATAAATAAAATTACTTTGTATTAAGTCGGTGTGTTTTTAAATAATAAGGACAAATTTGTTTTAGATAATAAAACCCACCCGAAAACAAACGTTTAAGGATGGGAAAAAATTGCTATGAAAATGAAAAACATCACTAATTGGTTTAGTGATGTTCAAATATAAATAAAAAAGCGTTTAAATTAAGGTTTATGAAAACATATCCTTAACTTTTTCAAAGAAAGATTTATCAGATTTATCGGGTTTAGGCTGGAAATTTTCTGCTTCTAATTGATTTTGAAAAAATTGTTGTTGTTCACGATTTAAATTTTGAGGTGTCCACACGTTGACGTGAACCAACAAATCGCCTGTTCTGTATCTATTAAGATTTGGCAGTCCTTTAGATTTTAGTCTTAATATCTTTCCGCTTTGAACACCAGGTTCAATTTTTATACGCACTTTACCAGAAACAGTTTGAATTTCTTTTGAAACGCCAAGTGCAGCTTCAGAAAAACTAATATATAAATCGTAATGCAGGTTTTCACCATCTCTTTTTAATAAATCGTGTTCTTCAACTTCAATTAAAACAATTAAATCACCAGCAACACCATTTCCAGGTGCTTCATTACCTTTGCCCGAAACTTTGAGTTGCATACCATCTTCAACACCAGCTGGAATTTTGATAGACACTAACTCGTCTTCAACTTTTAATCCGTGAGCATCAGTTCCAACTCCTTTGTTTTCAATAATTTGACCACTACCTTGACAGGTACTACACGGTGAAGCTGTTTGCATTCTTCCCAAAATTGTGCTAGTAACACGTGTAACTTGACCAGAGCCACCGCAAGTAGGACAAGTCCTATAAGTTGTATCTGCAGATTTTTTCTTTCTTTTGACTTTTATTTTTTTCTCAACGCCATTGGCAACATCTTGAAGTGAAAGTTTCACTCGAATCCTAAGGTTGCTTCCCTTTGAGCGACCTTGGCGACCAAAGCCTCCAAAACCAGAAAATCCACCGCTTGAGCCACCAAAAGCAGAGCCAAAAATATCACCAAACTGACTGAAAATGTCGTCCATATCCATACCGCCACTACTGCCAAAACCACCACTGCCATCAAAGGCTGAATGGCCAAACTGATCGTATTTGGCTTTCTTTTCTGGATTGCTCAAAACTTCATAAGCTTCTGCTGCTTTTTTGAACATCGCTTCGGCTTCTGCATCACCAGGATTTTTATCAGGATGATACTTTATAGCCAACTTTCGGTATGCTTTTTTAATTTCTGCTGCAGATGCATTTTTATCTACACCTAATATGTCATAATAATCTTCTTTCATCAATACTATTTTTTCATTAAATCCACAATGGCAACTTTTATTTACCTGTTATAACTTTAGGAAATCTTATAATTTTATCGCCTAAAGTATAACCTCTTTCAACCACATCAACAATTTTGCCTTTCATCGATTTGTCTGGTGCGGGAATTTGAGTTACAGCTTCATGAATATCGCCATCAAATTTGTCACCTTCATTAACTGACAATGGTTCTAAACCTTTTGACTTTAATGTTTCTCTTAGTTTGCTATTAATAAGCTCAACGCCTTCTATAAGGTTTTTATCTTTGGACTTATTGATTTCTTTTAAAGCTCTATCAAAATCGTCTAAGACAGGCAACATAGCTTGCATCAACTCTTGAGAAGCTGTTTTAAAAAGTTCTAAACGTTCTTTACTTGTACGTCTTTTATAGTTTTCAAACTCAGCAAACAGACGCAAGTATTTGTCTTTTTGTTGATCCAATTCTTGTTGAAGTTGTTCCTCTTTAGTCAAAGATTTTTCTTCCTGCTTTTGCTCAGAATTTTCTTTTTCATTATCTTTTTTTGTGTCGCTCTTTGACTTAGAATTACTTTTTTTATCATCTTCTTTTTTGGACGAATCTGCTTTCTTCTTAGCATTATCTTGCTCTTGCTCTATGTTTTCGTCTTTTTGTATAGTTGTTTCTTCCTTTTTCATCTGTCAGTATATAATTATTGTTTAATTTAAGTTGTCAAATCAGTTGCCAAGACTTACTTTATGTCAAATTGTCATTATTTTAAAGTTTCGCAAAATTAAGTATTTTTACCAAAATTAAAACCTAAATATTATGAGCAACAAACTAAAGATCATTTGTGCGATAGTTTTAATCAACTTAACATTTGGTTGTAAGTCTGACCAAAAACAAAAGAAAACAAAAGAAACAGAAGTAACGCCAAAAACAGAAAATGATATTTCTGGACAATACATAGTTGATGAAAATTCATCAATAATTAATTGGATAGGCTCAAAACCTGCTAGAAAGCACACTGGAATTATCAAGGTAAAGTCTGGTGAAATGAGTTTTGAAAACGGCAAATTAGTCTCTGGAAAATTTACTATTGATATGAATAGTATTAATGTTCGAGACTTAGAAGGTCAAGATAAAATAGATTTAGAAAATCATCTAAAAGGAAGCATAGAAGGTAAACAAGATCATTTCTTTAATGTTGAAAAATATCCTTATGCTTTTTTTAAAATAACTTCTGTTGAACCTTTTGAAGGTAAACACAAAATTAAAGGTGATTTGGAAATTAAAGGCATAACTAATTCAGTTGAATTTGTTTCTGAAATCAATTTTGGTAATGATAACCAAGCTGTTAAACTTATTAGTGAAGAATTCAGTATAGATAGAACTGAATGGGACATTGAGTTTATGTCAAAATCAGTATTTGATGATTTAAAGGACAATTTTATCAACGATAACATTCAAATTCAGGTCAACATAAAAGCAATTCAATCTTAAGCATTGATTTAAAAAAAAAAAAAAAACTGCCTCAAAACCTTGTAGAATCTGAAACGAGTTCAGATTGACAAAGCAAGTATTTTGAGGCAGTTTTTTGATTTAAGCTTCTCCAGTCGGTCCAAAATTCATCGGGATATTTTGATGTTGTTTTTGGTCGTCTTTAATTTCACCATTTGCACTTTCATAACGCCTGATATTTTCAGATAAAGCACTAAGCAAACGTTTAGCATGTTGTGGTGCTAAGATCATTCTTGATTTTACTTTAGATTTTGGCACACCAGGCATAACGCTAACAAAATCAAGTACAAATTCTGTAGAAGAATGATTTATGATAACTAAATTGCTATAGGTGCCATTAGCTATATTTTCATCTAACTGAATATTGAGCTGATTTTTTTTGGCTTTATCGTCTTTACTGTCTTTACTCATAACATTATTAATTTAAGTTTACACTGACGTTTGGTTGCATATCTTCGGGTTTTAGCATATTATCAAGTTCTTCTTCAGAACCCACAATAATATCATCAAACTCTCTTAATCCAGTTCCAGCTGGTATTTTATGACCCACAATAACATTTTCTTTTAAACCTTCAAGTTTATCAATTTTACCACTAACAGCTGCTTCATTAAGGACTTTGGTTGTTTCTTGGAAAGAAGCTGCAGAGATAAACGACTTGGTTTGAAGCGATGCTCTTGTGATACCTTGAAGAACTGGCATTGCAGTTGCAGACTCTGCGTCTCTTGCTTCTACCACTTTTTTATCTTCGCGTTTTAATATAGAATTTTCGTCTCTCAATTCGCGAAGAGTCACAATTTGACCAGCTTTAAGGTTTTGGCTATCACCTGGATCTTCAACTACTTTTTTACCAAAGATATTATCGTTTTCTTCAATAAAATCTTGTTTGTGTACCAGTTGGTTTTCTAAGAAAGTGGTGTCGCCAGAATCTTTGATTTTCACTTTTTGCATCATTTGTCTAACAACAACTTCAAAGTGTTTATCATTAATTTGAACGCCCTGAAGTCTATAAACTTCTTGAACTTCATTAACTAAATACTGTTGAACCGCACTAGGTCCTTTGATGTTAAGGATATCGTTTGGTGTCACAGAACCATCTGATAAAGGCATACCAGCTCTTACATAGTCGTTTTCTTGAACTAAGACTTGATTAGAAAGTTTGACCAGATATTTTTTAGTTTCTCCAAGTTTTGACTCTATGATAATTTCACGATTACCTCTTTTGATTTTTCCAAAAGAAACCACACCGTCAATTTCGCTAACAACGGCTGGATTTGATGGATTACGAGCTTCAAACAACTCTGTCAATCTTGGTAAACCACCTGTAATATCACCTGCTTTAGACGAACTTCTTGGTATTTTGACTAAGATTTTACCTTCATCAATTTTTTCTTCATTATCAACAATCAAGTGTGCACCAACAGGTAAATTGTAAGATCGTATGTTTTCACCTTTAGTATTTAAAATGTGAAGTGTTGGTATCTTACGTTTATTTTTAGATTCTGTTATCACTTTTTCTTGAAAACCTGTTTGTTCATCAGTTTCAATTTGATAAGTCAAGCCTTGTTCGATATTTTCAAATTTCACTTTACCCGCAAATTCAGAGATAATTACACCATTGTATGGATCCCATTTACAGATAACGTCACCTTTTTTAACGATATCACCAGGCTTAATAAATAGTTGAGACCCATAAGGAATAACGTTTGTAGATAGAACAACTCCAGCTTTTTTGTCAACTATTTTGAGTTCAGAAGTTCTTGAAATAACAATTTTGGTGTCATTGCCTTCATTGTCTTTACCGTTTACGGTTTTAAGATCTTCAATTTCAGCTTTACCATCAAAGTTAGCTTCAAGTTTGTTGTCTTCAGAAATGTTACCTGCAATACCACCAACATGGAAGGTTCTTAATGTCAACTGTGTACCTGGCTCACCAATAGACTGAGCTGCGATAACGCCAACGGCTTCGCCTTTTTGAACGGTTTTGCCTGTAGATAGATTTCTACCATAACATTTCACACAAATTCCTTTTTTAGACTCACAAGAAAGCGGTGATCTTACGTCTATACTATTGAGTGCAGAATTTTCAACCATTTCTGCTTTCTCTTGAGTAATTTCTTCTCCGGCAGATAAAATCTGTTCACCACTGATTGGATCAATTACATCATTGAGAGCAGTTCGACCTTCAATTCGTTCACCGAGAGTTTCTACAACTTCGTCGTTTTTCTTTAAGGCAGAAACTTCAATACCTCTTAAAGTACCACAATCTTCTTCTCTAACAATAACATCTTGAGAAACGTCAACAAGTCGTCTGGTAAGATAGCCAGCATCTGCTGTTTTAAGTGCGGTATCGGCAAGACCTTTACGAGCACCGTGAGTAGAGATGAAGTATTCTAAAATAGATAAACCTTCTTTAAAGTTAGAAAGAATTGGGTTTTCAATAATTTCACCACCACCAGAAGTAGATTTTTTTGGTTTAGCCATAAGTCCACGCATTCCTGTAAGTTGTCTAATTTGTTCTTTAGAACCACGTGCACCAGAATCAAGCATCATATAAACTGAGTTAAAGCCTTGCTTGTCTTCGGATATACGTTTCATTGCCAACTCAGTAAGGTTAGCGTTTGTGGCTGTCCAAATATCAATAACTTGATTATATCTTTCATTATTAGTGATAAGACCCATATTATAGTTACCTACAATAGTTTCAACTTGAGCATTGGCTTCATCAATCAATTGTTGTTTTTCTTCAGGAATGATAATATCACCGAGTGAAAAAGATAATCCGCCTTTGAATGCGTAGTTGTATCCTAAACTTTTAATTTTATCTAAAAATTCGACAGTTTCAGGAATGCTAGTTTTCTTAATCACATCACCAATAACATTTCTTAAAGTTTTTTTGGTAAGAACATCATTGACATAACCGAACTGTTTTGGCAAGTGTTCATTAAAGATGACTCTACCTACAGTAGATTCAATAATTTTATAAGGTTTTTTAGCTTTTGGATCATCATCTCTAATTCTTACTTTTATAGAAGAATTGAGTTCAACCTTTCCTTCGTTTAAAGCGATATTAACTTCTTCAAAAGAATAGAAAGTTAAACCTTCACCTTTGACTTTGTAGTCTTTATCTGACTTACGTTCTTTGGTCATATAGTATAAACCAAGTACCATATCTTGAGAAGGCACAGTGATTGGTGAACCGTTAGCAGGGTTGAGAATATTATGAGAAGCTAACATTAAAAGTTGAGCTTCTAAAATTGCTTCAGGACCTAAAGGTAAGTGAACTGCCATTTGGTCACCATCAAAGTCTGCATTAAATGCCGTACAAGCTAAAGGGTGAAGCTGAATGGCTTTACCTTCAATCAACTTAGGTTGAAACGCCTGAATACCAAGTCTGTGAAGAGTTGGTGCCCGGTTAAGTAAAACAGGATGTCCTTTGAGTACATTTTCTAAAATATCCCAAACTATAGGTTCTTTTTTGTCAATAATCTTTTTAGCAGATTTTACTGTTTTAACAACACCTCTTTCTATCAATTTTCTGATAATAAAAGGCTTGTAGAGTTCTGCTGCCATATCTTTAGGTAAACCACACTCATACATTTTAAGTTCAGGACCAACAACAATTACCGAACGTGCAGAATAATCGACACGTTTACCCAGTAAGTTTTGTCTAAAACGACCTTGTTTACCTTTTAATGAATCTGAAAGTGACTTTAATGGTCTGTTAGAGTCAGTTTTTACCGCTGAAGATTTTCTGGTATTATCAAATAATGAATCGACAGATTCCTGAAGCATACGTTTTTCATTACGCAAAATCACTTCAGGTGCTTTGATTTCCATCAATCTTTTTAGACGGTTGTTTCTAATAATGACACGTCTGTACAAATCATTGAGGTCTGATGTTGCAAAACGACCGCCATCAAGAGGTACTAAAGGTCTTAACTCTGGTGGAATAACTGGAATAACTTTCATAATCATCCATTCAGGATTGTTATTACGGTTATTTTTAGAATCTCTCAGTGCTTCAACCACTTGAAGTCTTTTTAAGGCTTCTGTTTTTCTTTGTTTTGATGTTTCGTGATTAGCTTTGTGTCTTAAATCGTAAGATAGTTCGTCTAAATTAATACGCTTTAAAATATCAATCAAACATTCAGCACCCATTTTAGCGATAAACTTATTCGGGTCATCGTCTTCAAGGTATTGATTTTCTTGAGGTAAGCTATCTAAAATATTGAGATATTCTTCTTCGGTTAGGAAGTCCATTTTTTGTAAAGGTTCACCGTCTTCATTTTTGGCATTACCAGGTTGAATCACGACATATCTTTCGTAATAGATAATCATGTCGAGCTTTTTAGAAGGAATACCGAGAAGATAGCCTAATTTGTTTGGTAAAGATCTAAAGTACCAAATGTGAGCTACAGGAACAACAAGATTGATGTGCCCTACTCTATCTCTACGAACTTTCTTTTCAGTCACTTCAACGCCACATCTATCACAAACAATGCCTTTGTAGCGAATTCTTTTATATTTACCACAGGCACATTCATAATCTTTGACTGGACCAAAGATGCGCTCACAAAACAAACCATCTCTTTCTGGCTTGTGGGTTCTATAATTTATAGTTTCAGGTTTTAAAACTTCGCCTCTTGATTCGCCAAGAATTTTTTCAGGTGAAGCTAAACCTATTGAAATTTGATTAAATTTTACTTGAGTATTCTTATCGTTTTGTCTTGTCATTGTACAAGTTTAAAAGAATTAATTTAAAAAATATTGATATGTTTAAACAACTAAACATTTATTCTTCCAATTTAATATCTAATCCAAGGCCTTTCAGCTCGTGCATTAAAACATTAAATGATTCAGGCAAACCAGGTTCTGGCATAGTTTCGCCTTTTACAATAGCTTCATAAGTTTTGGCTCTACCGATAACATCATCAGATTTCACGGTTAAGATTTCACGTAAAGTGCTCGATGCACCATATGCTTCGAGAGCCCAAACTTCCATTTCGCCAAAACGCTGACCACCAAATTGGGCTTTACCACCAAGGGGTTGTTGAGTGATTAGCGAGTAAGGTCCAATAGAACGAGAGTGCATTTTGTCCTCAATCATATGACCGAGTTTTAGCATATAGATGACACCTACAGTTGCGGGTTGATCAAATCTTTCACCAGTTCCACCATCATAAAGATAAGTATGTCCAAATCTTGGGATACCAGCTTTGTCGGTTAATTCATTAATCTGATCTAAGGTAGCTCCATCAAAAATTGGGGTCGCGTATTTTTGACCTAATTTTTGTCCAGCCCAACCTAAAACGGTTTCATAAATCTGACCGATATTCATACGAGAAGGAACCCCAAGTGGATTGAGCACAATATCAACAGGTGTGCCGTCTTCAAGGAAAGGCATATCTTCTTCTCTAACAATTTTGGCCACAATACCTTTGTTGCCATGTCGTCCAGCCATCTTATCTCCAACTTTCAATTTACGTTTTTTAGCAACATAAATTTTAGCCAGTTTTAAAATACCTGATGGCAATTCATCACCAACAGAAATAGTAAACTTCTCACGTCTTAAGTTACCTTGTAAATCGTTCTTCTTAATTTTATAATTGTGAAGAAGGTCAGCTAATAAGCTATTTAAGTGTTTATCAGTTGTCCAGGTTCCTTTGGTTAAATGTGTAAAGTCTTCAACAGAATTCAACATTTTTAAAGTGAATTTTTTACCTTTAGGCAAAACATCTTCACCTAAATCATTTTGAACCCCTTGAGCGGTTTTACCATTAACGAGTGCAAAGAGTTTTTCAATTAAGATGTTTCTTAACTCTTCAAATTTAACGTGATATTTAGCTTCAAGTTTGTTGATTTCTTCTTTATCTTTTGCACGTTTTCTTTTGTCTTTTACAGCACGTGCAAAGAGTTTTTTATCAATAACAACACCTCTAAGTGATGGAGAAGCCTTTAAAGATGCATCTTTAACATCACCTGCTTTGTCTCCAAAAATAGCACGAAGAAGTTTTTCTTCAGGTGTAGGGTCGCTTTCGCCTTTTGGTGTAATTTTTCCAATAAGGATATCACCAGGTTTGATTTCAGCACCTACTCTGATCATACCATTTTCGTCAAGGTCTTTTGTAGCATCTTCAGAAACGTTTGGTATATCGGGTGTGAGTTCTTCATTACCAAGTTTAGTATCTCTCACTTCAAGAGAATATTCATCAACGTGAATCGAAGTTAAAATATCTTCACGGACAACTTTTTCTGAAATCACAATTGCATCCTCAAAATTATAACCTTTCCAAGGCATAAACGCCACTTTCATGTTTCTACCAAGAGCTAATTCACCAGCTTCAGTTGCATAGCCTTGACATAAAACTTGACCTTCAGTAACACGATCTCCAACTTTAACAATAGGTTTTAAGTTGATTGATGTGCCTTGGTTAGTTTTTCTAAACTTGATAAGTTTATATGTTTTAGAATCGGAGTCAAAACTTACTTGTCTTTCTTCTTCTGTGCGATCGTATTTGATTGTGATTTTTTGAGCATCAACGTATTCTACAACGCCTTCTCCTTCAGCATTGATCAATACTCTAGAGTCTTTAGCGACTTGTCTTTCAAGACCAGTACCAACGATAGGAGAATCGACTCTCAATAAAGGAACAGCTTGACGCATCATATTTGATCCCATCAATGCACGGTTGGCATCGTCGTGTTCTAAGAATGGAATTAACGATGCAGAGATTGAAGAAATTTGGTTTGGTGCCACATCAATATAGTCAACTTCTTTTGGGTCAACTACAGGAAAATCGCCTTCTTTTCTAGCAATAACCTTTTCAGCAAGTATTTTTCCATTTTCATCAATAGGAATATTGGCTTGAGCGATTAATTTTTCTTCTTCTTCTTCAGCAGACAAATAAAGTGGTTCACTATCAAAATCTATAACACCATTTTCAACTTTTCTATATGGAGTTTCAATAAAGCCCAGATTATTAATTTTTCCAAAAACAGACATTGAAGAAATCAAACCAATGTTTGGTCCTTCAGGAGTTTCTATTGGACATAATCTGCCGTAGTGTGTAAAGTGAACATCACGAACCTCAAAGCCAGCACGTTCTCTGGATAAACCACCTGGTCCTAAAGCAGACATACGACGCTTATTGGTCAATTCTGCAATAGGATTGGTTTGATCCATAAACTGAGACAATTGATTTGTTCCAAAAAATGAATTAATTACCGATGATAAAGTCTTAGCATTAATTAAATCGATTGGTGTAAAGACTTCATTATCTCTAACATTCATTCGTTCTCTAATGGTTCTAGCCATTCTTGCCAACCCAATTCCAAATTGTTGAGACAATTGCTCTCCAACTGTTCTTACACGTCTGTTAGAAAGGTGATCAATATCATCAACTTCGGCTTTAGAATTAACAAGTTCAATAAGATATTTGATGATGGTTATGATATCATCTTTGGTTAAAACTTTTTTGTCTTCAGAAATATCAAGACCAAGTTTTTTATTCATTCTGTAACGACCAACTTCACCGAGATTGTAACGCTGATCACTAAAAAAGAGCTTATCAATAATACCACGAGCTGTTTCTTCATCAGGCGGTTCGGCATTACGTAATTGTCTATAGATATGTTCAACCGCTTCTTTTTCAGAGTTGGTAGGATCTTTTTGTAAAGTGTTGTAAATAATGGCGTAATCACTATTACTACTATCTTCTTTGTGAAGCAAAATTGTTTTTGAACCTGTTTCTAAAATTTCTTCGATATGATCTTTTTCAAGTTCTGTATCACGATCTAATACAATTTCATTTCTTTCGATAGAAACAACTTCGCCAGTATCTTCATCCACAAAGTCTTCATACCAAGTATTGAGAACACGGGCAGCGAGTTTACGACCTAATACTTTTTTAAGTCCAGTTTTAGAAACCTTAATTTCTTCAGCAAGGTCAAATATTTCTAAGATATCTTTATCGCGTTCAAAACCAATAGCTCTGAAAAGCGTGGTTACTGGTAATTTTTTCTTTCTATCGATGTAAGCGTACATCACTGAATTGATATCGGTAGCAAATTCTATCCAAGAGCCTTTAAATGGGATAACTCGAGCTGAGTATAATTTAGTTCCGTTAGCGTGAAAAGACTGCCCAAAGAACACACCTGGTGATCTGTGAAGTTGAGAAACCACAACACGTTCAGCACCATTTATGATGAAGGTTCCACTCGGTGTCATATAAGGTATTGTTCCTAAATATACATCTTGAACAATGGTTTCAAAATCTTCGTGTTCAGGATCTGTACAATAAAGTTTTAGTCTCG
Source organism: Psychroflexus sp. MBR-150 (assembly GCF_053628795.1). NCBI lineage: Bacteria > Pseudomonadati > Bacteroidota > Flavobacteriia > Flavobacteriales > Flavobacteriaceae > Psychroflexus > Psychroflexus sp. MBR-150. Next base: position 39,575 of record NZ_JBRJHB010000007.1, on the reverse strand, counting down.
CTTTAAGCGGAACACAGTATGTAAGACCGCGTTCAATACATTCTTGGATTGAATATCTTGGCGGGTCTATAAAGTAATCTAGAAATTCAAGAACAAACTGATTTCTGGTATCGGTTATGGGAAAATTTTCCATAAACGTGTTGAAAAGACCTTCATCAGAGCGTTCTTCTGGTTTAGTTTCTAATTGAAAAAAGTCTTTGAAAGATTTAACCTGTATATCTAAAAAATCTGGATAATCAGGTTTATTGGTTACAGAAGAAAAACTGATACGTTCATTTTGATTTACTGACATCTACGAAAGAATTTAATGCTTATTAGCAAAATTGAAATAATAAAAATTTTGTGTAAACTACACTTGCATTATTAAATGCAAAATGGTTTAGACCTTCAGAAAGTTAAATTCTGAGGTCTAAACCTTTAAATATCAAATAGTTGAAATTATTTAAGTTCAACCTCAGCGCCTGCTTCTTCTAATTGAGATTTTAGAGATTCAGCTTCGTCTTTAGTGACACCTTCTTTAATTGGTGATGGTGCGTTATCAACAAGAGCTTTTGCATCTTTAAGACCTTGACCTGTTAATTCTTTTACAAGTTTAACAACTGCCAATTTAGATCCACCTGGTGCAGTAAGGATAACATCAAATTCTGTTTGCTCCTCTGCTTCTTCACCACCACCAGTGGCGCCTCCACCTGCAACAGCTACAGCTGCAGCAGCAGGTTCAATGCCGTATTCTTCTTTAAGAATATCAGCTAATTCGTTAACTTCTTTTACAGTTAGGTTAACTAATTGTTCTGCGAAATCTTTTAATTCTGCCATTTTCTATCGTTTTTAATTGTATTTATATTGATTTATTAGTGCTTAAATTTAGCTTTCTTTTTCAGAAAGCGTTTTTAATATTCCTGCAAGTTTTCCACCACCAGATTGAAGTGCTGAAATAACGTTTTTAGCAGGTGATTGAAGCAATGATACTATATCGCCAATGACTTCTTCTTTAGACTTGATGTTTACAAGTGTTTCAAGGTAGTCATCACCAAGATAGATAGCTTCATCTACAAAAGCACCTTTTAATAGGGGCTTTTCGTTCTTTTTTCTAAAATCTTTAATAACTTTGGCTGGAGCATTACCAGTGTCAGAAAACATAATAGATGTGTTTCCTTTAAGGGTTTGGTCTAAATCACCAAAATCTTTATCGGTACTGCTCATGGCTTTAGCCATTAAAGTATTTTTTACGACGAGTAATTTGATATTAGCTTTGAAACAAGCTCGTCTTAGTTTATTGGTATTTTGAGCATCTAAGCCAGAAATATCAGTAAAATAAATGCTTGAAGTTTCAGCTAACTTATCGGTTAACTCTTTAATTATATTTGATTTTTCTTCTCTAGTCATAATTAAAGTTATTGATCGGTGAAACGTTTGGTGTCAATAGCTATGCTAGGTGACATCGTTGAAGACATGTGGATACTTTTTATGTAAATACCTTTTACAGTAGTAGGTTTTAACTTAACAATAGTTCCTAAGAGTTCGCGAGCATTACCCGCAATTTTATCAGCTTCAAATGATGTTTTACCTATTAAAGCGTGAACAATTCCAGTTTTGTCAACTTTGAAATCGATTTTACCACCTTTGACATCAGATACTGCTTTAGCAACATCCATGGTTACTGTACCTGTTTTTGGGTTAGGCATTAAACCTCTTGGTCCTAAAATTCTACCTAAGGGTCCAAGTTTACCCATAACGCTTGGCATAGTAACAATAACGTCAACATCTGTCCAGCCGCCTTTGATTTTTTCAATATACTCATCTAGACCAACATAGTCAGCACCAGCTTCTTTAGCTTCATCAGCTTTATCTGGAGTTACTAAAGCTAAAACAGTAGTTTGTTTACCTGTTCCGTTAGGAAGGGTTACAACACCTCTTACCATTTGATTAGCTTTACGTGGATCTACATTGAGTCTAATAGCTAAATCTACTGATTCATCAAAGTTAGCATTAGATATATCTTTTACAAGTTTTGAAGCTTCAGCTACGGTATAGAGATTATCTCTATCGATTTTAGCTTTAGCTTCTTTTTGTTTTTTTGTAATTTGTCCCATTGAAATTAATTTAGAAATTTAAAAAGGTGCATCACCTTTTACATTAACACCCATAGAACGTGCAGTTCCAGCAACCATTTTCATAGCAGACTCAACAGTAAAAGCATTGAGATCTTGCATTTTATCTTCAGCAATTGCTTTAATTTGATCCCAGGTTATAGTTGCTACCTTCTTTCTATTAGGTTCACCTGAACCTTTTTTTGATTTGGTAGCTTCTAATATTTGTACTGCTGCTGGTGGGGTTTTGATAATAAAATCAAAAGATTTATCAGCATACACAGTAATTTCTACAGGTAATACTTTTCCAGCCTTATCTTGAGTTCTACCATTAAATTGCTTACAAAACTCCATAATGTTAACACCTGCAGCACCAAGAGCTGGACCTACTGGCGGAGATGGGTTTGCAGCACCACCTCTAACTTGTAGTTTCACAATTTTACTTACTTCTTTTGCCATTTTTGTTTTTGTTTTTGATGGGATTGTTTCAGTGGGAAGCAATAAAACAATCTATATCTTGTAACATTTATATTTTTTCAACTTGCATAAAGCTTAATTCAACTGGTGTTTTACGTCCAAATATTTTCACCATAACTTGAAGCTTGCGTTTTTCTTCATTAACCTTTTCAATTGTTCCATTAAAGCTATTAAATGGTCCGTCAATTACTTTCACATTTTCACCAATAGTAAATGGAATGTTAACTTGTTCTTTGCTTGTACTTAACTCATCAACTTTTCCTAATAATCTATTGACTTCAGATTTTCTTAAAGGTACAGGATCACCACCTTTGGTTTCTCCTAAAAACCCGATAACACCATTAACATTTTTAATAATGTGTGGCAATTCGCCTTCTAAATTAGCGTTAATTACAATATATCCAGGAAGATAAACTTTATCCTTCTGTATTTTTTTACCATTTCTTATTTGAACAACTTTTTCTGTAGGCACTAATATTTCGTCAACGTAATCCTCAAGCCCTTCATGAGCGATTTCTTTTTTTATATAATCTTTAACTTTGTTCTCAGATCCACTTATAGACCTTACAACATACCATTTTTTTAGTGATGTTTCAGACATAATTAAGATTTTACCCAATTAAAATATTGTTCAATAATACCGCTAAATAATTGATCGATACCAAAAACAGCAAGTGCTAATAATACTGAAAAAACAGCCACAATAACCATAAGTCTTTGAGCATCTGCATAAGACGGCCAAGTTACATGATTTATTAATTCATAGTAGGATTCGTTTATATATTTAATTATACCTGACATTTTGTAGCTTAATTAGTTATTTTAAAATTAGTTTTAACTAAAATCTAAAACATTGTTTGCACGGGTTGAGAGGCTCGAACTCCCGACACCTGGTTTTGGAGACCAGTGCTCTACCAACTGAGCTAAACCCGTTTATTAAAAAGTCGAGGTAATAACGATTTTATCGTATTACCTCAACTTATATATTAAAAGAAATTAGTCTAAAATTTCAGTTACTTGTCCAGCTCCAACTGTACGACCACCTTCTCTAATTGCAAATTGTAATCCCACATTTAAAGCGATAGGTTGTAACAATTCAACTGTGATAGTTAAGTTATCTCCAGGCATTACCATTTCTACACCATCTGGCAAGGTAATTGTTCCTGTAACATCAGTAGTTCTTACATAAAACTGAGGTCTATAGTTGTTATGGAATGGTGTATGACGACCTCCTTCTTCTTTTTTCAAGACATAAACTTCAGCCTTAAACTTGGCATGAGGTGTTACTGTACCAGGTTTAGTAATAACCATACCTCTTGTGATTTGGTCTTTTTCAATACCTCTTAACAAGATACCGACATTGTCCCCAGCTTCACCTCTATCTAATATTTTACGGAACATCTCAACACCAGTAATTGTTGATTTTAATTTTTCAGCTCCCATACCAATTAATTCTACAGGATCACCAGTATTAGCAACACCCGTTTCAATTCTACCTGTAGCAACAGTACCACGACCAGTGATAGAGAAAACATCTTCAACTGGCATTAAAAAGTCTTTATCAACTTCTCTTTTTGGTAACTCAATATATTCATCTACAGCATCCATTAATTCAACAATTTTTTCAGCCCATTTTTCATCGCCTTCAAGAGCTCCTAAAGCAGAACCAGCAATAACGGGAGCATTGTCACCATCATAATCGTAGAAACTTAACAAGTCTCTAACTTCCATTTCAACCAACTCAAGCAACTCCTCATCGTCAACTAAGTCAACTTTATTAAGGAAAGCAACGATACGAGGCACACCAACTTGGCGACCAAGCAAAATATGCTCACGTGTTTGTGGCATAGGACCATCAGTAGCCGCAACAACTAAAATTGCACCGTCCATTTGTGCAGCACCAGTTACCATGTTTTTTACATAGTCGGCGTGACCTGGACAATCAACGTGTGCATAGTGTCTTTTTTCTGTTTGATATTCAACATGCGAAGAGTTGATTGTGATACCACGCTCTTTTTCTTCAGGTGCATTATCAATTTGATCAAAAGCAGAAGCTTCTGAATAGCCTTTATCAGCCATCACTTTTGTGATTGCAGCAGTTAAAGTAGTTTTACCGTGATCGACATGTCCAAGCGTACCTATGTTAAGGTGTGGTTTGGAGCGATCAAAATTTTCCTTTGCCATAAGTAAATTATTTAATCTTAGTTATATATTAGTGTTAACGTTTTTATTTTTATTTTTTTTATTCTTTTATATTTTAGAGCCAACGACGAGAATTGAACTCGTGACCTTTTCCTTACCAAGGAAACGCTCTACCCCTGAGCTACGTCGGCGTAAAGTGGTTATCTCATTATTGACTATACATAAACAACTTATAAATGATTCCATTGCTTATCAGATTTCAACACTCTCAAAATTAGACCGGGTTTACTTCGACATGCTCAGCACAAGCTTCTCACCCTAAATCAAAGATCTTAATATAAATTAATCTTCAATCTTCATCCTTCTTCAAGTCAAAAAAAATTAGAGCGGAAGACCGGGTTCGAACCGGCGACATTCAGCTTGGAAGGCTGACGCTCTACCAACTGAGCTACTTCCGCTTTTATCTTAATTTAATGACGTATTCCAAAATACAAAGAACTTTGCAGTTTTTCTGCACTTGTGGGGAGAGCAGGATTCGAACCTGCGAAGACTAGGTCAGCAGATTTACAGTCTGCCCTCGTTGGCCGCTTGAGTATCTCCCCAAAACCATACTAAAATTTACATTTTAGCATTTCAACATTTCAGCACGAGCCGATGGATAAACTCCCTTCGACTTCGCTCAGGATAGGCTTCTCGTCCTGTTTTTTGTTTGCAAAATAAAACTATTCAACGATAGAATATTTTCAACATTTCAATACGAGCCGATAGAGGGACTCCCTTCGACTTCGCTCAGGACAGGCTTCTCGTCCTGTTTTTTGTTTGCAAAATAAAACTATTCAACGATAGAATATTTTCAACATTTCAATACGAGCCGATAGAGGGACTCGAACCCACGACCTGCTGATTACAAATCAGCTGCTCTAGCCAGCTGAGCTACATCGGCTTTTTAAGAACTTATTACCGCATTTTTTGCGGAATGCAAATATATAGAGTTTAATTTTCATACAAAAAATAATTTTGCTTTTTTTTGTATATTTTTTGAAGTATGAATTATTTTGATTCTCTTGGATGATTATTAAAGTAAGATTGCTTGAGTTGCTCAATACTATTGTGAGTGTAAATCTCTGTAGATGAAAGACTTTCGTGTCCAAGCAGTTCTTTTATGGCATTCAAATCAGAGCCTTGATTCAATAAATGTGTTGCAAATGTGTGACGTAAAATATGTGGACTGGTTTTTGATTTGCTTGAAAATTCACTAAAAGCATTATTTACTACGTGATAAACTAAGCTTGGATATAGTGGTTCATCTTGATCAGTAACCAATAAATTTGGATGCGATAGACCATTGTGCTTTTTAAATTGTAAATAATTTTTAATACTCTCACATATTTTATTGTATAAAGGAATAATACGTTGTTTGTTTCTTTTTCCTGTAATTTTTAATTGCTGTTTAGCTAAATCTACATCCTTGGTTTGCAATGAAATTAATTCTGCACGTCGCATTCCTGTTGCATAAAGCAACTCAATAATCAATGCTTGCCTTGAAGATTTAAAATCTACTGGCTCAAAACTATTGATTACATTTTCAACTTCTTGAATAGAAAAAGGTGTGCTTAAAGGTTTTGGTGTTTTCAGACTTTTAAGTTTTTGCATGGGTGAAGTCTTTATCTGATCCGTTTTAAGTAAAAACATATAAAAAGTTTTGAGCGAACTAAGTTTTCTGTTGATACTTTTATGCTTCAAATTATGTTGAGACAACTCAGCTATCCAAGATCTGACTTGAAAATAATCTACATCAATTACGGACAAATCATCAAAATTATCTTTTAAAAATTGACTAAAACCCTTTAAATCATTTTGATAAGCGATAATAGTATGTTTAGAATACTGTTTTTCGTTTTCGAGATATGATAGAAATGTCGTTATTTGAGACATATTACAAATGTAAAAAAATAGACTCGACTATGATTGATATCTCATTTGATCATAAGTGCATAAAAATTTATTGTGTTGCTGGCTTATACTCCTTTTCGTCCACAATCATTTTAGCTAAGACTTCTTTTAAGATTTCAGAGGTACCACCACCAATTGGACCAAGTCTAGAATCTCTAAGCATTCTTGCTAATGGATAGTCTTCAACATATCCATATCCGCCGAGAAGTTGCAAACAATCATAAATGACTTCGTCTGCGACTTTTGTAGATTCAAGTTTAGACATACTGGCTTCTTTGACTACATATTCGCCTTTATCTAATCGAGACGCAACCGCATAATTGAAGTGTTTACAGATTTCTACACGTGTTGACATTTCTGCGATTTTATGACGAAGTGCTTGAAATTCAGTCAATTTTTTGCCAAAAGCTTCGCGCTCTTTCATATATCCTAATGCATATTCAATAGCATATTCTGCTCTTGCATGGGCATTAATACCCATAATTAATCGCTCAGTTGCAAAATGTTGCATAATATAACTGAAGCCTTTGTCTTCTTTTCCCATAAGATTAGTAGCGGGAATCCTTACATTATCAAAAGCTAATTCTGCTGTATCTGAAGCTCTCCAACCAAGTTTATTTAATTTTGTCGCTGAAATTCCTTTGGTTTCTCTATCTATAAGAAAGATACTCATTCCCTTTGATTTCTGTTCGGGACTAGTTTTTGCCGCGACAATCAAATAATCTGAATATACGCCGTTGGTAATAAAAGTTTTTGAACCATTGATAACATATTCATCGCCTACTTTGACTGCTGTGGTTTTCATACCAGCAACATCTGAGCCTCCGAAAGGTTCAGTGATACATAGGCAACCTACTTTTTCACCAGAGATACTAGCCGTTAAATATTTCTTTTTTAATTCATCTGAACCTTCAGCATTGAGATGTGTCATCGCTAAATATGCGTGAGCCCAGATTGCTGCTGCAAATCCACCAGAGTTGACACGTTGCATCTCTTCAAGTAAAATAGTCGTGTAGAAAAAATCTAAATCCATTCCGCCATATTGTTCAGGATATGCCAAACCAAAATAACCCATTTCGCCCATTTTTGTCCAAATGGCTGGATCAATTTTTCCATCCTTTTCCCATTTATCAACGTGTGGAACGACTTCTTTTTGGAGAAAATCTCGTAGTGTTGATCTGAACAATTCGTGGTCTTCTGAAAAATAGTTTGTATTCATAGTTGATATTTTCTTAGTAATTTTAATAAAAAATAAGAATTACTTATTTATCGCCAAATATAATTTAATTCTATCAATTTTGGAAGTAGGAAATTGTTGTAATTTTGACAATTCTTCAAACGAATTTATACCTTGATTAACTTTTATAAACTGAAATATTTCTCTTGCCAATTCGTAATCAAAATATGGCACTTCAGTCAACTCTATTAAAGACGCTTGGTTGATATCAATTTTTGGCTGTTCATTATTTGATTTTACTGTCATTTTTGCAGTGATTTTATCAATGACATCGTATTTGAGACCCCAAACATCCTTGAGTTGAATATCGGATCTGAACTTACCGATTTTATCTCTGTATGCAATGATACGTTTAGATAGCACTTCGCCTACACCGCTGATTTTCTGCAGGTCTTCAGCTGTTGCTATATTTAAATCTTGCTTTTGCTTATAACTTAAAATGATTATTGGCTCTGATTGTCTTTTTGCTTTCTGCTGTTCAACAACCCAATCTGGAAATTTAAAATATGGTGAAATTTTTTTTAAAATCTCATCAGAAACTTGAGTAACATTTTGAAAATCTTCAACTGAATTTATCCATTTTCCCTTATCTCTAAAAGCAATTAATCTGTTGTGTTCTTCAGCAGACAAACCCAAGCGATAGGCTTTTCCTTCTTTTAAAAAATTAGGATTAAAAGGATAGATTTTGTATTGATAAGACGGCTTTTGCTCGGCTTTTATAATTTTTAAAGAATCAATTTTTTGTTGTGCAATTGTATCTATCAAACTTTGATATGGGCTTAATTTATAATAATTGTAATTGTAATATAAAACGCCTATAAGGCACACAATAATCAAACCTACTAACAAAAAAACCCCATTCTGTTGCGATATTGTCAAAACCGAACGGGATTTTTTTGCCTTCACTTTAAATCACTTATTTCTGACGAACAAAGAGTTCGCCTTTTTTCAATTTATCTAAATAATCTTTTAAATCTTTTCTGACTTCACCTGACATGATCAATAAACCAATAATATTAGGAAATGACATTGCCAAAATCATCATGTCAGAGAAATCTAAAACTGCACCTAAACTTATAGAAGCACCAACAACGACAAACACTAAAAAGAAAACTTTATATACTAATTCATTTCTTCTGCTGCGTCCAAATATATAAGACCAAGCTCTCATACCGTAGTATGACCAAGAAATCATAGTAGAAAAGGCAAATAAGAAAACGGCTAAAGCTAAGACATAAGGAAACCAAGAGACAACGCTACCAAACGCATCAGTAGTCAATTGAACGCCTGAAAGACCATTAACTTCGTGCATACCTGTAAAAATTAAAACCAAAGCCGTAAGCGTACAAACCACAACGGTGTCAATAAATGGTTCAAGTAAAGCCACAAAACCTTCAGACGGCGGATGATTGGTTTTAGCAGCTGAGTGAGCAATTGCTGCTGAACCAACACCTGCTTCATTTGAAAATGCGGCACGTTGAAAACCAACAATTAACACGCCTATAAAACCACCTTTAAGTGCACTTGGCGAAAAAGCACCATTAATAATTGCTGAAAAAGCTGCACCAAGATTATCAATATTTACGCCAATTACAATAAAAGCACCTATCACATAAATGGCTGCCATAAACGGTACAACTTTGTCAGTTACTCTTGCTATACTGGTGATTCCACCAATAATAACAATACCAACTAAAATAGCTAAAATAAGTCCAAAATAAAATCCATTGCCTTCAAGCATTGGAATTTGACCAGCTAATACTTTAAAAGATTGGTTGGCTTGAAACATATTTCCACCACCAAAAGAAGCTCCAATAGCCAGAACCGCAAAGATCAAAGCTAAAGTTTTACCAAGACCTTTTAGGTTTCTTTTTTCAAGCCCATATCTCAGGTAATTCATCGGACCACCAAAAATACGTCCTTCTTTATTGATAAATCTGTATTTAACACCAAGTGTACATTCTACAAATTTTGATGACATCCCGAGTAAACCTGCCAAAATCATCCAAAATGTGGCTCCAGCACCACCAAGAGAAATGGCAATGGCTACACCCGCAATATTACCGAGACCAACCGTTGCTGAAACTGCTGTCGTTAAAGCCTGGAAGTGAGTAATTCGACCTGGTGCATCAGGATCGTCATATTTTCCTCTAGCCAGTTGAAATGAATGTTTAAAACCTCTAATATTGATAAAGCCCATTTTAAAGGTAAAAAATGCTGCACCTGCAATCAACCAAACAACAATAAATGGTATGCCTTTGGTTTGCTTATCACCATTAGGCAAAGTTAAAGCAACGGGATTATCATATCTAATTTCTCCAAAAACATGAGCATTGCTTTGTATCACGTCTTCTGGATTATTGGGATTATAAATAACTTCACCTTCTTTGACGAGATGATTAATTTTACCATTTTCACCAGCTTTAACTTCTATATCGCCTGTGTTAGATAAATTTACAACTGCAATTGGATCTCCTTTTCTAACATGAGTTTTGGGATCAACTAACCATTCTTTTAATGTATAAACTTCTTGTGTATCAGCATTCCATTCAGGAGCAAATATTAAATCTTTACTGGTGTAAACTACAGGGTCGTAAATTCCTACAGCAGCAAAAGGATCCCAAAACAGAACACTTCCCATAGCACCAACTACTGGTGTAAAAAAACCATTAAAATGTTCTGTAATAGAGACTGATTTTATCTTTAAGTCTTTTTCTGCGGTCTGACCGTTGGCATCAGTAACTTTAATATTGTAGTAAACTCCTTCGGTTAATCCAACAGCCTTGTTAGATGAGAGAGGTGTGCTTTGGTTAGACCATTTGTATTGATAAGGTGGTGTGCCACCTTCTACTTCAACCTGAATCGAACCGTCATTTATTTCGTCAGATGGGTTGATGAGTTTTTCTTTGATAACTATATTTTGACTAAAAATTGTCATAGAAAAAACCAACGCAAACATTGATAATAAAACTCTAAGCATATCTAAAAATTTATGATTTATTGACTTTAATTTAAACTTCTCGCAATATCTAAAAAAATAAATCTAACAAAAAATAAATTTTTAATTTATTGCGTTTCTTAAATAGAATAAATCTCTTGAAGTCTTTTTATTTGGCTTGCATTGCCAATGACTATGATTTTAGAATTTGGTGTAAGTTTGATATTTGGATTTGGATTGACAATATATTCGCCATCAGAAGATTTAAAACCTATGATGGTACATCCTGTGCGTTGTCTGAGGTCTAATTCTAGAATTGTGCAACTTTTCCCATGGCTAAACAATTGTTCATATGATACTTGCTCAAGGTTTACACTTTTGCTATCGCCGTAACTTAAATTATCCCAAAATTCTAATAAATCTGGACTAACAATAAGTGATGCCATATGTTGCCCTCCGATTTTATCAGGCAATATAACATTGTCTGCACCGGCGAGTTTAAGTTTTCTGTAACTGGTTTCTTCACTTGCTCTAGAAATAATTCTTAAATCTTTATTTAGCTGTCGAGCACTTAAAACAATAAAAAGATTTTCAGCATCGTTGGGCAGAGCGATAATAAGATTAGCTGCCTTTTCTATTCCAGCTGATATTAAAACTTCATCTTCATTGGCATTACCAACCAAAAATTGCTCTGATTTTAAACCACTTTGCTCTAATAAGTCTAAATTTTTATCAATAACTAAAAATGCATCTTGGTATTCCATAAGTTTTTGAGCGGCTTGCTGACCGTTTCGCCCAAAACCACAAACAATTGTATGATTTTCCATTTTTTTAATTTTTTTGAGTTTTCTTTTGAGTTGCAAATCGCTCAAAGAGCTGAAAGAAATAAAATACTCTGTGGCTACAGATACGACAAAACCTAAAATGATAACGCTTGACAATATCAAAATGATAATAAAAACCTTAGCATCATCGTTTGGCAAAACTACTTCTCTATATCCAACCGTCGTTATGGTGATGGCTGTCATATAGAAAGCATCTATCCAAGACAAATCCATAACATTCTTAAAACCAATAACTCCAGCAAGCAAGATGATGATCATCAATGCCATAGCCAGTATGATTTTAAATCTCAATGATTTCATAAATCGGATAGCTTAAAATATTTTTATTACAAATCAAAAACTGAACTGCGTTTGGTGTAAACCAAGTCTTTTAGTTTGAGCCAAAAAGCCAAGGTCAAATATAGCACAAATCCAAAACCAAAGGTGGCAAATGAAGCATAAATAAAAAACAGTCTTACCGATTTAGCTTTCATCCCTAAACGGTCTGCTAAACGAGAACTGACGTAAAATCCTCGGCGTTCTAAAAAAAATCGCAAACGGTGAATATATGGTTGATTATTCATAAAAAATAATGTCTATCTATATTATATAAATCACAAATCTAAAACATTTTTAGCATCAAACTATAGGATATAATCTAAGTAAATGAATTTTCTTAATCATCTTTCTTTTATAATTTTTTATTTCTTACACTATCAATTCGTTTTCAGATAAATAGCTTAAATATCTAATAAACCATCATTTTGATGGACTAAGGTAAAGAATTTTTTGAAAAATAGTTGACCAATAAAGCTACAACATAATTATAACTTTGAATGCCTTGGGGTTGGTTATTAACTTTTAAGAAATTACCATACACATTTTTAAAAACCGGCTCTAAAGGATTTTTAAAGCTTTCCCAAAAGATTTGAGTCTCTTTATAATTTTTTAAAATACCTGGATTAACTTCGGCTTTCAAACGTTCAAAATCTTCGGGAGAACGCCAATATACTTCGTTTAGGCAAAACTTTAATGCATAAGTAAAACCAGCGTAACGAATTTTTTCATTTGTGCTATGCATATTCACATAACAGGACACAAAATTGGCCTCGTTTTCTTTGGCATAACCCAATTGATGTCCCATTTCGTGAGCAATCAAAGTAGGAAATTTATATTTCGGAACTCTATCATTATATTGTGCTTCGTGCGTAAAAGGATTGAGGTAACCGCCAAAACCCATATAACTTAAAGGCAAACTGAGCAATGATGGTTTTATGCTTCGGACTTCCACATATTGATCTTGAAATTGTGTTCGTTTAAAATTTTCAAACGCCATTTTCTCATATTCATTTTCTGATTGTTCAAAATGCACTGGTAGAGTATCATTTGCAACGAGTTTGTGATGAATAGCGTTAGCTTTTACCAGCAATTTTTCAGTAAAACTAATAAGCTCTTCAGTGTTGTAATCACTTTTAACCCCTAACTGTTTATGAAGTGGCAAGCGGTAATAATTTAAACCCCAAGAGATATGAAACCAAAAATAAATGATAGAAATAAACGAGACAATTTTATAAAAATCAGATTTTTTGAGCTTGAATTTTCTTTTAAAAACGCCCACAAGATATTTTATTATAAAAGCAATTAAGATAATATAAAAAATATCACCAAAAGAAAAGGGAAGATGACTAAACAGATGTTGAAAAAAAGTAGAAATTGAAATATAAATTCCATTCGAATAATACATTTCGATGGCTTCAGGATATGGTTTAATACTATAAATTAAAAAAAGTTGAACTGGTAAAAAAATAGACCAAACTAATCTATATTTCTGCCAAATAGTTAATTTTGAAAAGGTTTTGATGTGTTTAAAAAGTTGATGTTTAAAACCCATAAATGATTATTAGAATTGGCTTTAAAAAAATATGGTATCCAACTAAAATAGATTGATTTTAAAAAATTGGAAGCTTAATTTTCATAATTATCCAATTTCCACTTAATATTACAACCCATACTCGGTTTTTGAACTTTTGGAGCTTCTCTGTTGTTGAGCAATGCATCTAAAGCTTCTCTTAGACTTCTTCCTGTCAGTGGGAAACCATTTTTTGGTCGAGAGTCGTCTAATTGTCCATGGTAGAACAGCTCTAAATTTTCATCAAACACATAAAAATCTGGCGTACAAGCAGCATTATAAGCCTTGGCAACTTCTTGAGTTTCGTCATATAAATAAGGAAAAGGATATTTTTCTGTTTCGGCTAATTCTGCCATTTTATCAGGATGATCTTCAGGGTATTTTTCAACATCATTACTTGAAATAGCTACAAAACCAAATCCTGTAACTTTATAATCGTTAGCCAATCTCACCAACTCTTCATTAACGTGTTTCACATACGGACAATGATTACAAAGAAACATAACAACTGTGCCGTGTTTCCCTCTAATTTCAGACAAGCTTACAATCTGATTATTTTTTACATTCAGCAAACTAAAGCCAGGTGCTTTTGTACCTAATTCTACTATATTTGAAGGTGTTAATGACATAACTTTGTTTTATAGCCAAAGATATCAATTGATTTGATATTTTACATTTAAGACACTTAAATTTCATAGAAAAACTCTTAATTTGTATTTTTAAAATTCAAAACATGAAAATATTAGTTACTGGCGGATTAGGTTTTATTGGTTCACATACTGTTGTTGCCTTATTAGAAAAAAACTACGAAGTTGTTATCATTGATAATCTATCAAACACAAGCCTCGATGTTTTAGAAGGCATTACTAGAATTACAGGAAAAACCCCCGATTTTTATCAAATTGACATCAGAAACAAATCAGATTTAAGCCAGTTTTTTAATGAGCAGCCTGACATCAAAGGCATCATACATTTTGCCGCATTCAAAGCAGTAGGTGAAAGTGTTGAAAAACCTTTAGATTATTATGAAAATAACGTTGCGGCTTTAGTTTACTTACTCAAAGAAAGCTGTAAAATAAATCAACCTAAATTCATTTTCAGCTCATCGTGTACCGTTTATGGCCAAGCCAAAACACTTCCTATTACCGAAAATGCACCAGTTCAAAAAGCCAATTCGCCTTACGGCAATACCAAACAAATCGGCGAAGAAATCATTCTAGATTACATCAACAGCGGTGCTGATTTACAAGCCATTTCTTTGCGGTATTTTAATCCTATTGGTGCACATCCAACTGCATTAATTGGTGAATTACCCATTGGTGTTCCACAAAATTTAGTACCTTTCGTCACACAAACCGCAGCTGGAAAAAGAGAAGTTTTATCGGTCTTTGGCAATGATTATCCTACTGAAGATGGCACGTGTATCCGCGATTATATTCATGTTATGGATTTAGCTGAAATTCACGTAATTGCTTTAGAAAAACTGTTAGACCAAAATCATGCTAAAAGTTATGATGTCTTTAACGTTGGCACAGGTAAAGGAAATTCTGTTTTAGATGTTATCAAAACCTTTGAAAAAGTCAATAACCTAAAACTCAACTACAAAATAGCTAATCGAAGACCTGGAGATGTTACCACAGCTTATGCTGATACCGATAAAGTAGAAAAAGAATTAGGCTGGAAAGCCAAACGCAGTATGGCTGACGCCCTCAAAGATGCTTGGCAATGGGAAAAGAAACAACAGTAAAATATCAAAATTATGATTGGTAAAGTAATTAAAGGCAAGGCTAAACCACGAGGAAAATTCCCACACGTCAAACGGGTTGGTGATTTTATTTACGTCTCTGGCACAAGCTCAAGAAGACCAGATAACACCTTTGAAGGCGTAGAAGTTGACGAGATGGGAACCACCAATTTAGACATCAAAAAACAAACCCGTGCCGTGCTCCAAAACATTGATGACATTTTACAAGAAGAAGGTGCCAGCTTAAAAGATGTGGTTGATATCACGTCGTTTTTAGTTAATATGAACGACTTTAAAGGCTACAACGAAGTTTATGCTCAATTCTTTGATTATGAAAATGGCCCAACAAGAACTACAGTTGCTGTGCATCAATTACCTCATCCGCACTTGCTCATCGAAATAAAAGCTATTGCCTACAAAAAATAACATTAAACCCGAATTATTTAATAGGAAATTTCCTATTAAATAATGACGAAAAATGCTCAATCAATAGCATTTTTGTCAGGGTTATATTAAGGATTATGCACCAACGCATAATTTGGGTTAAAACTCCCTTAAACGCTATTCTATTTTAGGGATAAATGTTAATTTAGCGGTTTTAAAAAAAGAAAATATGACGAAGAAAACGGCAAAGGTTCAAGACCTAATCGATATGAAATTTTTAGAAACGCGTAAAGTGTTTCTCAACGGGCAAGTTGATGGCAAAAGTGCCAAATACATCATTGATCGTTTGATGTATTTAGACTTAGAAAGTCACGACCCTATTCAACTTTTCATCAATAGCCCAGGTGGCTTCGTAACCGATGGGTTTGCTATTTACGATACTATAAAAAGCTTAAAAAGCCCAGTCCATACCATTTGTTCAGGCTTAGCAGCTTCTATGGGTTCTATTTTATTGTCTGTTGGCGAAAAAGGACATCGCTACATTCAGCCTCACGCCAAAGTGATGATTCACCAACCGCTCGGCGGTGCTCAAGGTCAAGCTTCAAATATTGAGATTCAAGCCAAAGAAATTTTGAAAACCAAAGAACTCAGTGCAAAAATTCTCGCTGAAAATTGCGGTCAATCCTTTGACAAAGTGATGAAAGATTTCAGCAGAGATTATTGGATGGATGCACAAGAATCTTTAGATTACGGTATTGTTGACCAAGTGATGAAGTAAGTTTTGAATACTGAAATTTATCAGGTGGATGTCCAATCTATTATACCGATTAGACATCAAGTGTTAAGAAAAGGCAAACCCTTATCTACTTGTCATTTTCAAGGTGATAATTTATCTGATACTTTTCATTTTGCAGCTTACTTCAATGATGAAATTGCAGGCTGTGTAAGTTTGATGTTAAAGTCAAATACTAAAATTGAAGATGATCAGAGCTACCAACTTCGCGGAATGGCCGTTTTAGAAAATCATCAAAACAAAGAGATTGGTAAACATCTTTTAAAACATTCTGAACAATTTTTAGGTTCAAAAGGAATAAAAACCATCTGGTGTAACGTTAGAATAAAAGCTAAACCTTTTTACAGCAAAAACGGCTATAAAACAATAGGCAAAACCTTTGAAATTCCTGATGTAGGTCCACATATTTTAATGTATAAAGCACTCGTTGATGCGTAGGATTGATTTTATAAAACTCAATGTTTTAGCAGGTTTTGGGTGGAGTGTTTTGCCTATTCAAGATTTAATTAAAAATCCAAGTCAAGCTTTTTTAACAGGAAAACATAATCCTTACCTCAACACCTCAAAAATTATGCACAAAACAGCATATCAGCCATTTGTTGAAATGCGCGAAGCAGCATTAAAAGAAGGTATTGACATACAAATTGCTTCTGGTTTTAGAAGTTTTAATCGGCAATTACAAATCTGGAATAAAAAATACAAACAATATCAAAAGCAAAATTTATCTGACAAAGACATTATAAAACAAATCATCACCTACTCCACTATTCCAGGCACGTCTCGCCATCATTGGGGAACCGATATAGATATTGTTGATGCCAATGTTGAAAAACCAAATGGCGATTTACTTTTAGACCAAAATTATCACGGCAACGGCGTTTATTGTAAACTTCACGAATGGATGCAAACTCATGCCCACAAATTTGGGTTTTATTTAGTTTACACCAATAATTATCATCGCACAGGTTTTAAATACGAACCTTGGCACTATTCTTATAAGCCTTTGTCAAAAGATTATCTCAAGGCTTATTTAAAATTAAATCCTAATAATTTATTTGTTGATATTGATATTCAAGGCAAAGCATTTTTAGATAAAAACTGCCTAATGTCATATTTTGAAACACATCTGCAAGGAATCAATCCACTACTTCTGCCATAAAACCTTAATTTTGTGGTTCTAAATTTTAAGCTATGCTTAAACCAATTGGAGTTTGCTTATTTTTCGTATTATTCAGTTTTAAACTTTCGGCACAACAAAAAAATGTAGAACCACAAAACTTATTGTGGACACGGTATTTATTGAATTTCCATGTGAGTGAAAAATGGACGCCTTTTTTTGATGTTGAAGAACGTATGTATATGTTTCCATTTAGGCAACATCATTTTTTACCGAGTATTGGAGCTAATTACAAGCTGAGTGATAATGTTTCATTTACCGCTGCAATGATGTATTTTGAATTGACCTTACCACAAGATCCTAATGCCGATTTCACAGAAAGTCAACAAGAACTAAGACCACAAGTCGCTGTGAATTACAGGCATAAACTTGACAGTAAATTTAGCTTTCTAAGTCGTTTGAAGTTGGAATGGCGATACAAAAAACCGCCCGATGATAGCTCTTACAACTTTACGAACTACAGACTTAGAATGCGTTTAGGCTTGGCTTACAACATCAATGAAAAATTTACCGCTAATCTTTTAGAAGAAATACATATCAATATTGGAGACAAGATCGTGCGTAATGTATTTGATCAAAACCGACTTTCTGCTGGTTTAAATTATAAAATAAATGACAAATTTCAAATCGAAACAGGCTATATGAATTGGTTTCAACAAAAGTCAACAGGCGATGACTTCTATAGCAGAAATATTGTGTATTTTACCCTGAGACATAATTTGAAGTTTTATTAAACCCAAATTATGCATTAAAGGATAATAGCCAATGAAAACATATTTTTGTCGGGGTTTTCATCCTCAGTTTTAATGGAATTAGACAGCATAAATAAGGCTAATAAGACTAAAAAAACTGTCTAATAAGACTAAAAAAACTGTTCAAAAAAAATTAAATCAGAACTGTTTTGAGTATATTGCACTACTAAAATTTATTCTATGCATTCCGTCAAAAGTTTTTTTTGTATCTTATTTGTTATGAGTTTGATATCTTGTCAAAATAATAACAACCCAAAAATTATTAACCTCAAATCACCTGCTAAAACTAATACAATCTTTTTTGATTTAACTGAAAATGGACTTCCACAATATTGGGTAAAACACAACGACAAACTTATTATTGACAAATCTAATTTAGGTTTTGATTTTAAAAATAAAAACGTGTTTACAGAGCCTTTTTCTATTAAAAATACGGTTGAAAATACCGTTGATGAAGAATGGGAAATGCCTTGGGGCGAACAACGACTGGTCAAAAATCATTACAACCAACTCAAAGTTGAATTAGAAAATTCTTCTAAACAAAAACTCAACTTATACTTTAGAGCCTATGATGATGGTATTGCTTTTCGCTATGAAATTCCTCAACAAGACGGATTAAAAAGCCTTATCATAAAAGATGAAAACACAGAATTTCAACTCACAGGCAATCATACTGCTTGGTGGATTCCAGGTGATTGGGACATCTATGAACATCTTTACAGCACATCAAAACTATCTGAAATTAACGCTAAATCTTATGCCAATGATGACAATTTAGCTCAAACTCATATTCCAGAAAACGCGGTCAATACTCCTGTAACAATGCGTATGGAAGATGGCACTCACCTGAGTTTTCACGAAGCTAATTTAACTGATTACGCAGGAATGACCCTAAAAGTTGACACTACAACTTATAAATTGACAAGCGAACTTGTTGGTTCAGACCGAACCAACTACAAAGTTTACAGAAACTTACCGATACAAACGCCTTGGCGAACAATTCAAATTGCTGATGAAGCTAAAGACTTAATAGACTCACACTTGATTGTCAATCTCAATGAACCAAACAAACTTGGCGATGTCAACTGGTTTACACCTCAAAAATACGTCGGTATTTGGTGGGAAATGCACGTTGGCAAAGCTACTTGGGATTATGGAATGACGATGAACAAAAACGGACAATGGGTTGATACTGGACAAGCTCACGGCAAGCACGGTGCAACCACAGAAAACACCAAACGCTATATCGATTTTGCTGCAAAAAACAACATCAAAGGCGTTCTAATTGAAGGTTGGAATACTGGCTGGGAACGCTGGATTGGCTTTCAAGACCGTGAAGGGGTTTTTGATTTTGTAACTCCATATCCTGATTATGACATCCAAGAGCTTTCAGATTATGCCAAAAGTAAAGGTGTAGAACTCATCATGCATCACGAAACTTCCGCAGCACCAAGAACTTATGAAAAACAATTAGACAAGGCATTTCAGTTGATGAATGATATGGGAATGCATACCGTCAAAACAGGTTATGTTGGAAAAATTATTCCCAAAGGCGAATATCACCACGGTCAATGGATGGTTAATCATTATCGAAAAGTTGTAGAAACCGCAGCCAAATACAAAGTGGCTATCAATGCTCACGAACCTATCAAAGCTACTGGCATCAGAAGAACTTACCCCAATGCAGTTTCTCGGGAAGGACTTCGTGGTCAAGAATTTAACGCTTGGGCTTCAGATGGCGGTAATCCACCAGAACATTTGCCTATTGTAGCCTTTACCAGAATGTTGGCTGGTCCTATTGATTTTACACCAGGTATTTTTGATATCAAATTGCCTACAAAACCAGACAATCAAATCAATACTACATTGGCTCAGCAATTGGCACTATATGTTGTCATTTACAGCCCGATTCAAATGGCTGCTGATCTGCCTGAAAATTATAAAAATCAACCTGCTTTTCAATTCATAAGAGATGTTGGCGTTGATTGGGAACAAAGCATAACCCTAAATGGCGAAGTCGGTGATTATGTCACCATTGCACGTCAAGAACGTGAAACAGGCAATTGGTTTGTTGGCGGAATTACCGATGAAAATGCCAGAGAAATCACTATTAATTTTGATTTTTTAGAAGACGGGAAAACTTACAAAGCGACATTTTATCAAGATGCTGAAAGTGCACATTATAAAAATAACCCTACTGCCATTTCAATAAAATCAGCTGAGATTAATAAAGGAATGACAAAAACCATACAGCTCAAAGAAGGTGGCGGATTTGCAATAAGTTTAATACAAAAAGGAATATCAGATTAAGAATATTTCATTTAAACTTTTATTTTTTCATATATTTTAATTTAATTGCTTATATTTTATTTATTTATTAAATATAAAATGATTTAACAATATATAATCTAATTTAAATACTATTTTTCATAATTTTGCTTAAATTTTTAACATTAAAGTTAGCATTATAAATGAAAAATAATTCTTTATATAAACCTGAATATGAACATGATGCCTGTGGTATTGGCTCAATTGTTAATGTTGATGGCAAACAAAACCACAAAACCATAGCAGATGCACTCACAATGCTAGAAAATATGGAGCATCGTGGCGGAACTGGAGCTGACCCAGAAACAGGTGATGGTGCAGGTATTTTAATTCAAATTAACCACAATCTTAAAAAACTTCTTTTAGAAGATGCTAATTTAAAAGGTAATCCTGAAAAATTTTTAGGTATTGGAATGTTATTTTTACCTAAAATAAAATCAGTAGCCGATAAGTGTTTAGATCTTTTAGAAAAAAATGCACGAGATCTAAATCTTGAAATATTAGGCTACAGAAAAGTTCCCGTTGATTCAAAAATCCCTGGTGTCGGTGCTAAACCTGTTGAACCTTTAATAAAACAGGTATTTATTCAAGCAAAAGGTGATTTAACTGAAATTGAGTTAGAGCGTAAACTATTTGTCTTAAGAAACTACACATCTCATTATATAGGTAATGAGATTAAAGCCAACAACAAAGCCTTTTACGTTTGTAGTTTGTCTTGTCGCAGTCTTATTTATAAAGGTCAACTCAGAACCAATCAGCTTAGACATTATTATGAAGACTTACAAAATCCCAAATTTAAAAGTGCTTTTGCTATTGTGCATTCTAGATTTTCGACTAATACTTTTCCGAACTGGAAATTGGCTCAACCCTTTCATTTTATAGCCCATAATGGCGAAATCAACACCATCCGTGGCAATGTTACTAAAATGAAATCTAAAGAAGCTAACTTTAAATCTAAAGTCTTTAGCGATGACGAGCTTCAAAAACTATTACCCGTAACCAATCCAGAACATTCAGACTCAGCTAATCTTGACGCCATTATAGAGATGTTAGTGCTTGAAGGCAGACCTCTTGAACATGTCATGATGATGATTGTTCCTGAAGCTTGGCAAGATAATAAGTCAATTGACAAAGAACGAAAAGCCTTTTATAAATATCACGCCTCGCTTATGGAACCTTGGGATGGTCCAGCAGCCTTAATTTTTACAGATGGCAAACGTCTATGTGCTACTTTAGATAGAAACGGGCTTCGTCCTGCACGTTATTGCGTGACATCAGACAATCGATTGATTTTATCCTCAGAAGCTGGTGCTCTACCTATAAAATCAAAAGACATTATTAAAAAAGGGAGACTTCAACCTGGTCGTATGATTTTGGCAGATTTGAATCAAAAAAAGATTTTATATGATGATGAAATTAAAAATAATATTGTAAAAGATAAACCATATTATCAGTGGATCATCAACCAAAGAATAAAACTCAGACTACAACCCAAACCACAATTTGACAGAAAACGGCTTTCTGATAAATCGCTTTTAAAACGTCAACGGGCTTATGGCTATACTTCTGAAGAACTCAAAGTTATTTTATCAGATATGGCCGAACGTGCCACTGAACCAATTGGCTCAATGGGTGCAGATACGCCTTTAGCCATTTTAAGTAAGCAAAGTCAGCACATAGCAAATTATTTTAAACAGCTTTTTGCTCAAGTGAGCAATCCGCCAATTGACCCGATTAGAGAACGTATGGTCATGTCACTTTTTACTCGGGTTGGTGAAAGTTTAAATATTTTAGATGAAACCGAATTACATACCAAGCAAATCCATATTTCTCAACCAGTCTTAACCGACGCTGATATTGAAAAATTTAAACATCTGAAATCTAAAGGTTTTGATTACGCATTTATCAAAGCTGTTTTCCAAGCGGATAACCAACCTGGTCGATTGAAACAAGGTTTAGATGCCATCTGCCTCGAAGCTGAAAAAGCTACACTCGATGGCAAAAAAGTCTTGATCATTTCTGATAAAGGCATCGACAAAAACACTGCACCAATTCCGTCTTTACTGGCTACTGGTGCCATACATCAACATTTGGTTCGAAAAAACTTAAGAACACAAACAGGACTCGTTGTGGAATCTGGTGATACGCGAGAAACTCACCATTTTGCCACCTTAATTGGATATGGAGCAAGTGCCGTTAATCCTTATTTAGCCATTCGTTCAATTGAAAATTTACACGATAAAGGAAAACTTAAATCTGGTTTATCTAAAGAAAAAGCTATTGAGAATTATCAAAAGGCTATTGGTTATGGACTTCTTAAGATTTTATCTAAAATGGGTATCAGTACCCTGCAATCTTATCAAAGTGCACAGATTTTTGAAGCACTTGGATTACATTCAACTGTTATTGAAAAGTGTTTTACAGGCACCATTTCAAGAATAGACGGTATTGATTTTGACGGCTTAGCTAAGGAAGTTTTAG
This sequence comes from Psychroflexus sp. MBR-150, assembly GCF_053628795.1. NCBI lineage: Bacteria > Pseudomonadati > Bacteroidota > Flavobacteriia > Flavobacteriales > Flavobacteriaceae > Psychroflexus > Psychroflexus sp. MBR-150. Next base: position 16,346 of record NZ_JBRJHB010000007.1, on the reverse strand, counting down.
TTAGACACAGACACGCCTTCCCAACTCATAAACAAACCAATCAAAAATTAGAAGTTGGTGGTGTTTACCAATGGAAGCAACGCGGAGAAAAACATTTGTTTAATCCAGAAACCATTCATTTGCTTCAACACTCTACACGAACAGATGATTTTTCACTTTACAAAAAATTTGCTCATAAAATCAATGACCAACTCAAGGACAATTTGACCTTAAGGGGTTTGTTTGAATTTAAAAAAAGAACACCTATTCCCATAGCTGAAGTCGAACCCGCCGAAAACATTATGAAACGCTTTGCCACAGGTGCCATGTCTTTTGGTTCTATTTCGCATGAAGCCCATTCTACACTGGCCATTGCTATGAACCGTATTGGAGCAAAAAGCAACAGCGGTGAAGGTGGCGAAGATGAAGCCAGATTTGAAGTCAAGCCCAACGGCGATTGGGAGCGTTCTGCCATTAAGCAAGTCGCTTCAGGACGATTTGGCGTAACCAGTTATTATCTCGCCAACGCTGACGAACTTCAAATTAAAATGGCACAAGGCGCAAAACCTGGCGAAGGTGGACAGCTGCCAGGTCACAAAGTTGATGAATGGATTGGTCGGGTTAGACATTCCACACCAGGTGTAGGTTTGATTTCTCCACCACCGCATCACGATATTTATTCTATTGAAGATTTAGCTCAACTTATTTTTGATTTAAAAAATGCCAATCGACATGCTCGTGTGAATGTTAAATTGGTTTCACAAGCTGGTGTTGGCACAGTTGCCGCAGGCGTTTCTAAAGCCAACGCCGATGTCGTCTTGATTTCTGGTGCCGATGGCGGTACAGGAGCTTCTCCTTTAACTTCTATTAGACACGCGGGTTTACCTTGGGAATTAGGCTTATCTGAAGCACATCAAACCTTAGTTAAAAATAACCTGAGAAGTCGAATTACCGTTCAAGCCGATGGTCAAATTAGAACAGGAAGAGACCTCGCTATAGCAACCTTACTTGGCGCTGAAGAATGGGGAATTTCTACAGCGACTTTGGTAGTTGAAGGTTGTATTATGATGCGTAAATGCCATACCAATACTTGTCCGGTAGGCGTAGCTACTCAAAACCCAGAACTGCGTAAACTCTTTACAGGTAATCCTGACCATGTAGTAAATTATTTTAAATTTTTAGCTCAAGATTTAAGAGAAATCATGGCACAACTTGGCTTTAGGACCATCAATGATATGGTTGGTCATTCTGAAGTTATGAAAGTGAGAAAAGATGTACCGTTTTGGAAACTCAAAGATTTAGACTTAAGTCCAATTTTATATCAGGAACATATTCCAGAACAAATCGGGGTTTACAAACAAATTGAACAAGATTATGAAATGGATGAGGTTTTGGACTGGAAACTCTTAGAAAAAGCCAAGCCCGTTTTTGAAAATCTTCAACCTTTAAAAGCCGAATTTGATATCATCAATATCAATCGTTCCGTAGGTGCTATTTTATCTCATGAAGTTAGTAAGAAATTTAAAGCCAAAGGACTTGATGACGATACTTTACATTATAAATTTAGTGGATCTGCTGGTCAAAGTTTTGGCGCATTCTTGGCAAAAGGTATCACTTTTGAAGTTTCGGGTGAGTCTAATGACTACTTCGGAAAAGGCTTATCTGGCGGCAAACTCATTATTTATCCGCCTGAAAATTCCACCTTTAAAGCTGATGAAAATATTTTAATCGGCAATGTGGCATTTTATGGTGCAACTTCTGGTGAAGCATACATCAATGGCATGGCTGGTGAGCGTTTTGGCGTTCGAAACTCCGGTGTAAAAGCCGTTGTAGAAGGTGTTGGCGACCACGCATGCGAATATATGACAGGTGGTCGTATTGTGGTTTTAGGACAAACTGGACAAAACTTTGCCGCTGGAATGAGTGGCGGAATCGCTTATGTTTTAGACGATGATGACAGTTTCGAAAATAAATGTAATAAAGGATTGGTTGGATTAGAACAACCAAAAGATAAAGATTTTGAAGAGCTTAAGGAATTGATTAAAAATCATTATCAATTTACCAAGAGTGAAAAAGCAAAATATATTTTAGACCATTTTGAAAACTTTAAACTCAAATTTATTAAGGTTATACCACACGACTTCAAAAGAATTTTAGAATCAAAAAAGGAAAAGAGACAGGAAAAAATAGTAGCCTAATGAAAGAACAAGACGGATTTTTAAAATACGATAGAGAATTACCAGAAACAAGACCGCCAGAAGTACGGGTTGGTGATTTTAAAGAAATTTATAAAGAATTCCCTGTAGAAAAAACCAAAACCCAAGCGGCAAGATGTATGGATTGTGGTGTGCCGTTTTGCCATTCGGGTTGTCCTCTTGGCAACATCATACCCGAGTTTAATGAAGCAGTGCACGAAGAAAATTGGGAAGAAGCCACTTCAATTTTATATTCAACTAATAATTTCCCTGAATTTACAGGCAGAATTTGCCCAGCACCATGTGAAACCAGCTGTGTTTTAGGGATTAACAAACCACCCGTGGCGATAGAACATATTGAGAAAACCATAGCTGAAAAAGCACATGAATTAGGTTTCATCAAAGTCGATCCGCCTGAGCAACGCACGGATAAAAAAATAGCAATTATCGGTTCAGGTCCTGCAGGTTTAGCTGTCGCTGACCAACTCAACAAAGCTGGACATTGGGTAACGGTTTTTGAACGAGAATCTAATATAGGTGGACTTTTGCGCTACGGTATTCCCGATTTTAAACTCGAAAAATGGGTGGTCGAGCGTCGCATAAAAATTATGGACGATGAAGGTGTTCGTTTTAAAGTAAATGCTGAAGTAGGTAAAAACATCAACCCTGACGAGCTTAAAGAAGATTTTGATGCCATTGTCATTTGCACAGGATCAACAGTGCCAAGAGATTTGCCCATTCCTGGTAGAGATTTAGAAGGGATTCATTTTGCTATGGATTTTTTAACTCAGCAAAATAAAAAAGTCTCAGGACAAGATATTGAAGACCAAATCTCAGCAAAAGGTAAAAATGTAGTAGTTATTGGAGGTGGTGATACAGGTTCAGATTGTATTGGTACATCGCATCGACAATCTGCAGCTACGGTATTGCAATTAGAACTTATGCCTAAACCACCTAATAGCCGAACAGAACAAGATCCTTGGCCAAATTGGCCAATGACACTCAGAACTTCATCCTCTCACGAAGAAGGTGGCGAGCGCCAGTGGAGTGTGTTGACTAAGGAATTTATAGGCGAAAAAGGCAAGCTAACACATATCAAACTTGTGGATATTGAATGGGTGAATCAAGCTGGTCGCCAACAAATGCAAGAAATTGAAGGCACAGAACGCCTTATTCCCTGTGAACTTGCATTATTAGCTATTGGTTTTACTCAGCCAGAAAATCAACTTTTAAAAAGTTTAGATGTTGAGCAAACTCAAGCTGGAACGGTTAAAGCTAAGTCTTATCAAACCTCAAATCCATCAATATTTGCTGCTGGTGACGCACGCCGCGGGCAATCTCTTGTGGTTTGGGCCATTTCAGAAGGTCGAGAAGCCGCCAGAGAAGTGGATCAATATTTGATGGGAGAAACCGAACTACCCTCTAAAAATGATTCTTACGTGAGTTTAGAAGTATAAAATTGTTTGTTTGAAGTTGACCAAATTGGTGATTTAGATTTTACAAATCATTATAAGTATTTGTATTTTAAAAACCACTTATACAAGGATGAGTTCAAAATTATTCGTGCATTCGTGGCTCAAGAGAATTATCATTGAAAATCTTTAATAGAATTATTAACCTAATTGAACTTAATTATTCCACAGTTTATTTTATTAATACATCTAAAATTTTACTTTCAAAAATTGTATTTTCGTCGTTCATTAGTCAAAATATGATTCAAGCAAAACATATTAATAAACATTACGGTGACTTAAAAGTCCTTGATGATGTGTCAATTGATATCAAAAAAGGTGAAATAGTTTCTATTGTAGGTTCTTCAGGAGCTGGTAAAACTACGCTCTTGCAAATTGTTGGAACCCTTGAGAAAGCTGATAAAAATGCAAATACAATCATTAAAATTAACGATGTAGATGTGGCTAAACTTAAAAACAAAGCTTTGGCTAAATTTAGAAATCAAAATATTGGATTTATTTTTCAGTTCCATCAATTGTTACCCGAATTTACTGCACTTGAAAATGTTTGTATCCCAGCGTTTATCAATAAAATATCCAAAAAAGAAGCCGAACACAAAGCCACAGAACTTTTAGAGTTTTTAAATCTTAAAAACCGTATTCATCACAAACCTAGCGAACTCAGTGGTGGCGAGCAACAACGCGTTGCCGTAGCGAGAGCACTCATTAATAATCCGTCGGTGATTTTAGCCGATGAACCTTCTGGTAACCTCGATTCTGTTACTGCAGAGCAATTACACAACCTCTTTTTTGATTTGCGTGAGGAATTTAACCAAACCTTTGTGATTGTCACTCATAACAAAGGACTAGCGGATATGGCTGATAGAAAATTAGAAATGAAAGATGGGCAAATCATTAGATAGATGAACCATTCTGAACTTAAAGCTTTTCTCGACCATAAAGTTGAAACATATAATACGGTTGATTTTATTAAAGACGATCCGATTCAAATTCCACACCGATTTTCTCAAAAACAGGATATTGAAATCAGTGGATTTTTAATTGCAACCATAGCTTGGGGCAATCGAAAAAGTATTTTGAACAGCGGAGAAAGACTACTAAAAATTATGGGGAATTCGCCTTATGACTTTATCAAAAATCACAGTAAATCTGATTTAAAAGCTTGTAACGGATTTGTGCACAGAACCTTTAATGCTGAAGATTTACAGTATTTTTTTACCGCATTAAAAGCCTTGTATCAAAAATATAATAGTTTAGAAGACATCTTTGTCAAGCATCAAGTCGATGATGATTTGCAAACTGCCATTCATCATTTCAAAAGAGAATTTATGGCTTTTGGTTGCTTAGAACGCACCAAAAAACACATCAGTGATCCTTTAAAAAATTCAGCAGCCAAACGCCTCAACATGATGTTGCGTTGGTTTGTAAGACAAGATAAAAATGGAGTTGACTTTGGGATTTGGCAAAACCTCTCTCCTGCTCTATTGTCTTGTCCTTTAGATGTGCATACGGCGAGAGTCGCTCGAAAGTTAGGATTATTAAAACGGAAACAAAACGATGCTAAAGCTGTAAAAGAATTAGACAAAAACTTAAGAAAACTCGATATCAAAGATCCAGTTAAATACGATTTTGCTTTATTTGGGCTTGGAGTGTATGAGCATTTTTAAAGTAAATGACACGAGTTTGATATAGATATTAGGAAAAACTCTCTAATGCAAATCAATAGTAAAATAATGATATCCTACCGGCTAAACCTTGAAATTATTGAAAATAAATTGTCAGCTTAAATCGAACTCACATTAAATTAAATAAAAAAGTTGCAACCAATCATACACCAGTTAGCATGTATAAGATTTTTAGACCTATGCATTAATTGGTTTGAAAATATACTATATTTGGAGAGATGATTATTTCTGTTAATGTTGGAAAATAAACAAATTAAAAAACATACAATATACGACATCATTGAAATTCTTGGAGAAAAACCACAGCATGAAGGTTTACATATCCATACTTCAAAAAATAAATTTAAAGAAGTTCCTTTATCATATCCATTTAGGTTTGATAATTACGCTGTTTTGTTGGTTGTTTCTGGAAAGATAAAATTACAACTCAACATTCTAAAGTATGAAGTACAAAAAAACGAAATCATTGTTATCGTTCCCAATACAGTTACTCATATTTTAGAAATAAGCCAAGAACTTGAAGTTATTGAGATTAGCTTTACGCTAGATTTTTTATTAAAAAATGTCTTTAATAAAACCGAAATAGAGGTTTTTAATTTTTTAATAGCTAAAAATATATTCAAGCTTGTTCTTAACAAAAAAGAATTGAGCATTTTCAAAACCATCACAAAATTTCTCCAAGGAAAAATGGATGATGCTTTTTATTATAAAGATGAAATCATCCTGCACACTTTTAATCTTTTAATGTATGAATTGGCAACAATTTATAAAAAACAAATTACCACTTACAAAACATCATTATCAAGACAAGAAGAGTTGACCCTTCGATTTTTTAGAATACTTGAAGAGAATTTTAAAAGTGAGAGAACAGTACAATTTTATGCCGATATTTTATGCGTAACCTCAGGACACTTATCAAAAGTATTAAAAAAGGTTTCAGGCAAAACAGCCTCGCAATTAATTGATGAAGTAGTAACTATAGAAGCTCGAAACCTATTGGCCAACTCATCTCTCACCATAGCTCAAATAGCAGATGAGCTTCAGTTTAGTGATCAATCGTCTTTTGGTAAATATTTCAAAAAAAACACAGGCATTTCTCCCTCGGCATACAGAAAAAATTTAACTTAGTTCAAGTGAGATTGATGTTCTTTTCTGGCTTATACCATCCTAACATAAATCAAAAAGGATTTTAATCGTTTGTGATATTATGGAGAATGCACCTGTTAAAATATGAAGTTGAAATATTTAAAGCAGAGTTATTCACGATTCCAAAAAAGGACGGTTTTGTTAGAAATCTATTATTCACAAAAGCAGAACCCGAGTGATGGCTTCAGGTATGGATTTTGCTTTGTTTTCAATTCCAGTGTGGTTTTTTAGCCCATAAAACATACTAACCAAGAAGATAAAACCTTTTTTAGACCAATACTATTTATTCTTATATAACACATCAATGCATTGTTATACAGTGTTTTAATATTTTTTTTGATACGATATAATATAATAGAAAAATTCATAAATATCAAAAAATCCCTTATTTAAACCAATTTAAGCATACTTAAGACCTTTTCTAAACAAAATAAGTACATCACCTTTGTCTCCATTATTATATACCGAAAATATTAATAGTAAAACGCTAAACAGAATTTAATTATGAATATTATTTTAAACCGAGTTTTACCTGCAGTTGTCCTAATACTTATGTTAGGTTGTTCAGAAAAAAAAGAAACAACCAATACCAATGCAACAAAAGCGAGCTATAAAGTAAATATTTTTCAAGTAAAGGGAGATACTATAGGTAATCAGCTTAGTTATAATGGTACTGTAGAACCTAAGGTGTCCACTCCATTGAGTTTTTTGCTTCCAGGTGAAGTAACTTCCATTATGGTGGAAGAAGGAGATTGGGTAAAAAAAGGACAAATATTGGCTCAAATAGACAACAGTTCTCCACTGAACACCTATAACGGCACCTTGGCAGCCTTAAATCAAGCCAAAGATGCCTATGCAAGGCTAAAATCGGTTTACGACAAGGGCAGTCTTCCTGAAATTCAAATGCAGGATGCCATATCAAAATTAGATCAGGCAAAATCGGCTAATCTTGTGGCTCTGCGAAATCTGGAAAACTGCACCTTACGAGCACCATCATCAGGATTCATTGGCACTAGAAATGTTGAAGTGGGTTCAGCTTCTATTCCTGGAACCCCCATTTTTAATCTAGTGTCGCTAAACGAGGTCTATGTAAGGATATCTGTACCAGAAAATGAGATCAATTCTATAAAAAAAAACCAAAAAGCTTCCGTTATCATTCCTGCTTTAGGAAGCAAAGTATTTATGGGAAATATAGAAAAAGTAAGTGTAATAGCTAACAGATTGTCCAAAACCTACGAGGTGAAAATTCTTATTTCAAACAAGGATCTTTTAATAAAATCAGGAATGGCTTGTGACGTTAATATCAATTTAATGCCGTCTGAAGGAAAATTGACAATCCCATATAGAGCGGTAATTAAAGATGAAAATGGTAAAAATTATGTGTTTAAGGTCAACCCAGAATCTAAAAATGTCTCAAAACAATTGGTTGAGCTTGGTTCTTTTGAAAACAACCAAATTGAAGTAGTATCAGGACTTTTAAAGGGAGATATTATAGTTACTGAAGGGCAGCACAAATTGACTGACAATGATAAAGTTAGTTACTAAATTTTCCACACTGTGTTTTAATTGTATAAGTACATTTTTATGAAAAAAGGAATGAATATTATTGAAGCTGCTATGAAGCATTACCAAATTGTGGTTTCCATAGTGGTTGTATTTATGATCTTGGGTGCTATAGGTTTAAAAAATATGCCAAGACGAGAATATCCCGAGTTTACTGTACGCCAAGGTTTGGTTATTGGTGTTTATCCCGGGTTTACCTCATTAGAAGTTGAAGAACGACTCACTAAAGTTGTTGAAGATTATATATTTGGTTATGAAGAAGTGAACAAGTCAAAAACCTATTCACAATCCAAAGAAGGGCAAATGATCATTTATGTTGAATTGAACCCCAATGTTAAAAATGCGGATAAGTTTTGGTCAAAATTAAGACACGGCCTTAACGAGTTACAAGTCCCCACGGGTGTTCTGGCACTTATTGGAACAAATGATTTTGGAGACACCTCTGCACTGTTGATTACCATGTCATCCAATCATAAAAGCTATCGAGAACTTGGTGAGATCATGGATAATTTGGAAGCTGAAATCAGAAAAATACCTGCTGTTTCAAAAATAAAGACATTCGGCGAACAAAAAGAAGAAATTTACGTATATATAAAGCCCGAAAAGCTAAAAGAGTTTAACCTAAAGCCAACAATGGTTTTGGCTTCATTCCAACTACAAGAATCCATCAATTATTCTGGCACCTTAGATAATGGTGATTTAGATTTACCAATCCACTTACCGCCTAGATTTGAATCAGAAGAAGATTTAGAAGAACAAATAGTATATTCAGATCCTCAGGGTAATATTATACGTTTAAAAGATGTTGCCTACATAGAAAGACGTTATGAAAAGCCAGAGAACTTTATAAAAAATAACGGTACAAACGCATTATTGCTTTCGTTAGAAATGCAAAAAGGGAACAACATCGTGTATTTTGGAGAAGACGTTCAAGAAGTGCTAACTAAATTTTCAGAAAAATTAGGGAGTGACGTCCAACTAAATACCATATCAAATTTACCAGAAGTGGTAGATGATTCCATATCCCATTTTTTAGTGGAATTTATGATAGCAATCATTGCAGTCATTATTGTTACCATGTTGCTCTTGCCCTTTAGAGTGGCAGCTGTAGCAGCCGTATCAATACCAATTTCCATTTTAATTACTATTGGAATTATGCAAATGGTAGGGCTTCAATTGCATATTGTATCATTGGCAGCTTTAATTGTCGTGTTGGGCATGGTAGTAGATAATGCTATTGTGGTAATAGACAGCCATGTAGAAAAGTTGGATCATGGTGAAAAACCTTGGGATGCCGCTTGGAAAGCCGCTACAGAGTTGTTTATACCTGTGTTAACAGCTTCTGCCGCAATTTGTACCGCATTTTTCCCACTATTATTTTTCTTAACAGGCATTGCCAAGGATTTTGCAGGAAGTTTACCTATTACTATTGGCATTGCATTAAGTATATCAATGCTTGTCGCTGTATTATTAATCCCCTTTATGGGTTATGTGTTTATAAAAAAAGGGCTTCATCAAGAGGATAAAAACCCTGATGAAAAGCAAAGGAAAAGTTTGTTGGATCTATTGCAAAATCAGTTTGATAAAACACTTTCATATTGTTTTAAAAATCCAAAATTAACCATACTTGCAGGAGTGTTGTCTATAATTGTAGGAATCCTGTTTTTTATGAATGTTGATCAAAAATTGTTTCCTGAAATGGACAGAAAACAATTTGCCATAGAGGTTTATTTGCCAGAAGGCTCCTCTATTTCCAAAACAGAAAGCGTTATAGACAGTTTAGAAACCATATTAAGCAAAGACAAACGCATTACTAACATTGCCAGTTTTATAGGTAACGGTTCTCCAAGGTTTAACGCTTTGTACGCACCGCATTTACCAGCAAAAAACTATGGGCAACTCTTACTAAATACTATATCCAATGAAGCCACAATAGAAATTCTAGATGAATATAGCGTAAAATATAAAGGTACCTTTCCAAAAGCACATATTAAATGGAAACAACTGGCAATGGAGGATTTTAAGGCTCCTATTGAAGTCAGGATTGCCTCCAATAATATAAAAGATTTGAAGACGGTTGGAAACAAAGTAACCTCAATATTAAAAGCTAACGAAGGTTTAGAATGGGTAAGAAGTGACTGGGACGAAAAGAGACAGGGAATTTCTGTGGAACTGAACAGGAATAAAGCAAACCAGTTAGGATACGCAAAATCGTTAGTGGCTTCTTCACTGCTAATTTCATTGGATGGTATGCCTTTAACAACCGTTTGGGAAGACGATTATCCTATTAGTGTGATTCTTTCTAAGGAAGACTATCAAAAAAACAGTATTGATGATTTAGGCAACCAATACATAACATCTTTATTAACACTTGAAACATTACCCTTACGCTCTCTAAGTACTTTAAAACCAGAATGGACAGAAGGCACTATCTCACGAAGAAATGGCGTACGCACCAACACCATAATGGGAGATGTTGTAAGAGGAAGTATAGCCGATAATGTTTTTAGAGAAGTGCGACCTTTAATAGATGCTTTAGAACTTCCTGAAGGAACTGTAATTACCTATGGTGGAGATCATGAGGCAACTATTGAAAACTTTATTCCCATGACTATTTCTTTAGGAGTAAGTATCATTGTCATATTTTTTATTTTGATGTTTCAGTTTAAAACAATTAGAAAAGCATTGCTTATTATGTCAACTATGCTGCTCAGTATTTTTGGAGCAGGCTTAGGCTTGTTGGTAATGAACTATCCATTTAGCTTTACTGCTTTTGTAGGTATAATGGGCCTTGTGGGTATAGTGGTAAGAAACGGCATTATACTTATAGACTACGCAAGTCAGTTAGTACATAAGCATGGGATGTCTTACGAAGAAGCTGGTCTGGCAGCAGGCAAGCGTAGAATGCGTCCTATTTTTCTAACCTCTTCAGCAGCAGCAGTTGGTGTAATACCAATGATTCTAAGCGGCTCGTCCTTGTGGGGACCATTGGGTACTGTCATTTGTTTTGGCTTACTTACAGGTATGGCACTTACCCTATTGGTTTTACCAGTACTGTATTGGAAATCCATAGGTCGTTCAGAAGAAAGAAAATCAGCAAAAGCATTAAAAAATGATTAATATTTTAAAAAAAAGAACAAAATGAAAAAATTAAGTATTGTAGCGATATTATTGTTTTTTGGTGCGACTTCAATTGCTCAAACACTTACATTAAATGCTTGTAAAGAATTGGCTCTAGAAAACAATAAGCGTTTAAAAGAGTCACAATTAAAATTGGAAGCTTCTGGAAAGGTTAGAAAAAATGCTTTTACCAAATATTTTCCAACGGTAAGTGCTTCTGCCTTTGCATTTAAATCGTCCAAGAATTTTTTGGACATAAAAACCGATGCTATGGATTTACCTGTTTATGATGGTAATCCCGCCCATTTAGAAACAGCCACACAATTTGCGTATGTGCCACCCATTAACATACAAACCTTAGATTATGCAAATACAGCTATGGTAACAGCTGTACAACCTTTATATGCAGGTGGACGTATCAGAACTGGAAATAAATTGGCAGAAGTGAATGAAGATGTTACCCAATACCAATATAACTTAACCAAATCTGAAATACTAGTGACCACTGAAGACTATTATTGGAATTTGGTGGCCTTAAATGAAAAAACAATAACGCTTAGGAACTATGAAAAACTCTTAAAAGAACTGCTTAAAGAAGTGGGTGATTTTTATGATGCTGGTTTGGTCAAAAAAAGCGACCTGTTAAAAGTACAATTAGAGCTCAATAAAGTTGAAGGAAATAAGTTAAAACTCAACAATGGAATCGATATTTTAAAAATGACATTTTCTCAACACCTTGGCATACCATACACCGAAAATTTTAATGTTATAGATTCTATAACAACTATATTACCTCCTCAAAATTATTATACAGAAACAGATTTAGCATTAAAAAACAGAGAAGAATATAAAATGCTTAACAAAGCTGTTGAAGCTGAAGAATTGCAAAAGAAAATGACCAATGGGGAATTGTTACCTCAGTTAGCTGTTGGAGTTGGAGGCATGTACTTAGATATGATTGATCAGGATAACACATACGGATTGGTATTTGCAACCTTATCTATTCCCATTTCAGATTGGTGGGGAGGAACCTACAAGAAGCAAGAGCATGAAATTAAGATGGAGATTGCAAAAAATAGCTTAAAGCAAAATTCTGAACTATTGCAACTGCAAATGTCAAAAGCTTATAGAGATTTAACAGAAAGCTATAAACAAATTGATATTGCCCAAACATCCGTGAGTCAAGCTGTAGAACACCAAAAAGAAATGGAAAACAATTATGATGCAGGCTTAACCAGTTTATCAGATTTATTAGAAGCCAGAGCTATAGCCCAAGAAGCAAAAGATGCCTTAATAGATGCTAAGGCAAAGTACAAAATCAATATAGCCAATTACTTAAAGTCCATAGGGGAAAAACGTTGATAGCAATCCCTCATAGACTCATAGAAACTTCAGTCCCTCGGCTAACTTAAAATTGAGTAGATTTAGGATTGAAAATTAAAATGATGAATAAAATATAAATAACTGATTTACAGTAATATAATTTTACGTTAGCCAGAATTTGTTATAAGGCGGGACAGACATAAGATATATACAAAAGTTTTTGGGCCATAGCAGTATCAAAACGACTACAGTTTATACTCATATTAGTCAAAAAAGCACTAAAAAGATAGAAAGTCCATTAGATAAAATGGCAAAAAAGTATAAAAACAAGTCTAAAAATTAAAAAAGTGGTGTATTTTTGTGGATATATACTAGTTCTCTGCAAGCAAGACTGACGAAAATCACCCACAAAATAATATTAAAAAAAACTACAAATTATAATTTATATATTTGCAGAATGAAATACTTAATTGGTCGAATAGTCTAAATATGAAAAAAGATAAAATCATTATTCAGGAGATATTATTTTCAGCTCAACAACTTCTTGTAAAGTTTGGTATTGAAAAAACAACAATGGCAGATATTGCAAAAAATGCTGGAAAAGGCAAAAGCACTTTATATCATTATTTTAAGAGCAAAGATGAAATTTTTAATCAAGTAATTCAAATGGAGATGGACACCCTTTTTCAAAAGGTCAAGAAAGCTATTGAAAGTAAAAATAATTGTAATGATAAATTAAAAGAATACATTTTAATCAAAATTAAAACTTTAAAAGAAAAAAGAAACTTATATCGTTTCGCAATCGAAACAGATACCAATTCAATAAATAAATATATCACATTATTAAAAAACAGATACGATAAAAAAGAAAAAGAAATTTTAAATAATATATTAGTTCAAGGAGTTGATAACAATATATTAGCAATTGACAATGAGCGCATTGAGCCATTATCAGAACTAATAGTTTCTTGCATTAGGGGTATTGAATTTGATATTTTAACAAAGAACAAAATTAACAAACTATTCAGTCAAGCAGATTTCTTAGCGAATATTTTAATAAAAGGACTTAGCTAAAAATTTTTAATAAAAAAATAGACCATAAAACGTTTTTAGTCCATAAGTATTATGTAAACATCAAATATCTAATGAAATATATTAACATCGAAAATATTGTTAAAAAAAACAACTCAAAACTGTTAAAAAGTATTCCAAATTTTGGTGTCAAAATAATTGGTAAAATAATAAAACAAGATGAAATTAATGAAATACTATCAGAATTTAAAGAATATGAAGGTATCCCATTTTTAGAAAAAATAATTGAAAAATTGAATATAAATGTTGAAATTGAAGGGATTGAAAATCTATCAGATAACCAAAGAGCATTTTTTGTTGCAAATCACCCATTTGGAATATTAGATGGTCTAATAATTACAAGTATTGTAGGGAAAAAATACGGAGCTTTAAAAGCAATCGGAAATGATGCTTTTATGCATATTCCACAATTAAAACCTCTTATTGTTAATGTTAGTGTTTTTGACAAAAGCCCAAGAGAATACTATATTGAACTAAATAAGATATACGCTTCAAATGTTCCAATAACTCATTTTCCAGCAGGTTTTGTATCGAGAATTAGTAAAGGGGAAATTCGTGATAAACAATGGGAAAAGAGTTTTATAAAAAAAGCTGTTTCCAATCAAAGAAATGTTGTTCCAATGCGATTTTACGGCAAAAATTCAAATCTGTTTTACACTATATTTTTATTGCGGAAAATACTACATATTAAAACAAATATTGAACTTATTCTTTTGCCGAGAGAACTGTTCAGAAAACAAAATAAAACAATTAAAGTAAAAATAATGAAACCTATTTCTTATATGTCTTTTGATAAATCAAAAAGTCATTTAGAATGGGCGAAAAAAATAAAAAATCAAGTATATAATAATTAATAATTCAATATTATGAAAAAAACAACAGCAATAATTTGTGTTTATAACGAACAAGACACAGTAGGAAATGTAATTATTTCAACTTCAAAAGAGCAATTTATCAATGAAATTGTCGTGGTAAATGATGGTTCTACGGACAACTCAAAAAGTATTATTGATAAACTAAAAAATGAATATAATCTAAATGTTATTCATTTTGACAAAAACAAAGGAAAAGGTTATGCAATGGCAGTTGGTGTTGAAAATGCTAAACACGATATTGTGATATTCATAGATGCCGATCAAACAAGTATTAAACCAAATTACACATCCGGATTAATACTACCATTAGTAAATGATGAATGTGGAATGATTTTAGGGTATTCAATAGTCAATATTTTGACAAAAGATATAAATCCATTGAAAATACTAACAGGTGAACGAGCTTTATTTAAAAAGGATATTTTACCAATTATTGACAAAATTAAAGAATCAAGATTTGGTGTAGAAACTTTATTATATTTCTACTATATTTCGATTGGAAAATCAATTAAATTTATTGTATTACCAGAATTAAAACATAGAGATAAATTCAAAAAAGCATCGTTTAAGGAAGCAACAACCAATTATATTGGTGAAGGTTGGGAAATTCTTAGTACTGCAATAAAAAATTATGATTTAGTTTTGAAATCTATACAAAAGCAAATTAAAATAAGTAAGTAGAAAAAATATAAACTTAATAAATATGTCAAATAAAAACGTAGCCTTAGTGTTATCAAGTGGTGGTTCAAAGGGTCTTGCTCATATTGGTGTAATAAATGAATTGGAGAGACAAGGATTTACAATAACATCAGTTACAGGGTCATCAATAGGCTCTGTAATTGGCGGTTTATATGCAATGGGAAAATTACCTGAATACATTGATTGGGTAAAAACATTAGATAAAAAGAAAATATGGGGTTTAATGGATTTTACATTTTCCAAAAATGGATTACTAAAAGGAGAACGAGTTTTTAGTACAATGCAATCCTTTATCCCTGATGAACCCATTGAAAATATGCAAATACCTTTTTCAGCAGTTGCTACTGACATTATTAATGAAAAAGAAGTTGTTTTTAGTTCAGGGAGTTTTTATGAAGCTATTCGGGCATCAATTGCAATACCAACAGCAATTAAACCTGTAAAATATAAAGACACTTTTTTAGTAGATGGCGGTGTTTTATGTCCTATTCCAATTGAATATGTAAAACGAAATAAAGATGATATTTTAGTAGTAGTTAATTTGTATGGAACAAAAAAAGAGAAAACCGTAATAAAAGAATTGAATACTAAGTCTCAAAATTATTTTTACAAAAAATACAATGATTATTTAAATAGCATAAGTAAACTAATTACTTCGGGAGATAAAAATAGTTTAAGCTATTTTTCATTATTAAATGCAACAACTTTCGCAATGGTTCACAAGTTATCTAAATTAACTATTGATAAACATAAACCAGATATTGTAATAAATATCCCAACAAATTCAGCTAATACTTTTGATTTTCATAAAGCAACTGAACTAATCAAATTAGGTGAAAATGCAGCAAAAGTAGAAATAGATTTGTTTTTAGGAAATAATAGTTGATGAAATAAATATACACGAAATAGAATGTAAATAGGGTTGAAATATTAAAAGCCAGCAGAGAACAATGTATAAACGTAATAGCGGGTTTTGTGATAAACTCAAAGTTTGTACCTTTGAACAAAGTTTAGTGATAGACTGAAAGTTAAATCCTTTAAAGTCCGCTACTACCCTTATACCAAACGTTGTGCGGCAGCATAAAAAAAATTCTGCTACATAAAATACTTCGATTTCTAAAAGATTTTTTATCTTTAGAAAATGAGAAAATTAAGACTATATTTTGACACTTCTGTTTTTGGTGGAGTTTATGACGT